>JADGRC010000231.1 GCA_017881245.1 Pseudomonadota bacterium | reverse complement strand
CGGTCGCCGCGCCAACCTTGATGACGGCAACGCCCCCGACCAGCTTGGCCAGCCGCTCTTGCAGCTTCTCGCGGTCGTACTCCGAGCACGTTTCCTCGGTCTGAACGCGAATCTGCTTCACGCGTGCCTCGATCTCGGCCTTCTTGCCACCACCTTCGACGATGGTCGTATTGTCCTTGTCCACGGTGACGCGCTTCGCGCGGCCGAGGTCCTTCAACGTGAGGCCCTCCAGCTTCAACCCGCGGTCCTCCGTCACGGCCAGGCCGCCCGTCAACGTCGCGATGTCGATGAGCATCTCGCGCCGGCGATCGCCGAAGCCCGGCGCCTTGACGGCGCAGACATGCAACGTGCCGCGCAGCTTGTTGACGACCAGCGTCGCCAGAGCCTCGCCCTCGATGTCCTCGGCGATGATCAGGAACGGCTTGTTCGTCTTGGCGACCTGCTCCAGCAAGGGCAACAGATCCTTCATGTTCGACAGCTTCTTCTCGTGAATCAAGATCAGGCAGTCCTCAAGGACGGCTTCCATCCGATCCGCGTCGGTCACGAAGTATGGAGACAGATAGCCGCGGTCGAACTGCATACCCTCGACCACGTCCAGCGTCGTCTCCATCGACTTTGCTTCCTCGACGGTGATGACGCCTTCCTTGCCGACCTTCTCCATGGCCTCGGCCAGGATGTCGCCGATGACGGATTCGCCATTGGCGCTGATGGTGCCGACCTGAGCGATCTCGGTCTTGCCCTTGGTGGGCTTCGATTGATCCTTCAAGTGGTCGACTATCCTGGCGACGGCCGCGTCGACGCCGCGCTTGATATCCATCGGGTTGTGACCCGCGGCGACCAGCTTGGAGCCTTCATTGTAAATCGCCTGCGCGAGCACCGTCGCGGTGGTGGTTCCGTCACCGGCGATGTCGGAGGTCTTGGATGCGACCTCCTTGACCATCTGCGCGCCCATGTTCGCCAGGCGATCTTCCAGCTCAATCTCTTTCGCCACGGTGACGCCGTCCTTGGTCACGGTCGGCGAGCCCCACGATTTTTCGATGATGACGTTTCGGCCGCGGGGACCCAAGGTCACCTTGACGGTGTTGGCCAGGATGTTGAGGCCCGTGGCGATGCTCTGCCGGGCGTGTTGGGAAAATACGATTTCTTTGGCTGCCATTTTCTAAATCTCCAATCAGGGTGTCGTTGAGGAATCCGAAAAACTAGTCGATTACGGCGAGGACGTCGTCTTCGCGAAGGATCAGGTGCTCGGCGCCATCGATCTTGATGTCGTTGCCCGAGTATTTGCTGAACAGGATCTTGTCGCCCGCCTTGATCTCCAGCTTGCGCAGCGAGCCGTCTTCCTGAATCTTTCCGTTGCCCACCGCGACCACCAAGGCCTCCATCGGCTTTTCCTTGGCGGTGTCGGGGATGTACAGGCCGCCCGCGGTCTTGCTCTGCTCTTCGAGGCGCTTCACGAGAATACGATCATAAAGGGGACGAATCTTCATAGCTCTTTGCTCCTTGATTTCTGTTCGAATGGTTGTTTTGAAAACAATGAACCCATCAGGTTCGGGGTTATTCCCGCGCCGCCTCAAGCAGCGCGGGCTTCAGATTTTTTTGGACTGTCCTTCTTCTTGATTTCCTTGTTGGTGTCCTTGGTGTCTGCTCCCTTGGTTTCCTTCTTGCCGTCGCTCTTGCCGCCTTTCGACGCGCCGTCGGAAGCCGACGCCGATTCCTTGGCGCCGGTCTCCGACGCACCGCCGGCATCCTTGGCTCCGCTGCCGCCTCCATCCTCTTTCGCCTGGGCTCCAGGTTTGGAGGACGAATACAAGTCCTTGTACCAGCCACCGCCCTTCAGAAGGAACGCGGTCTGGCTGATGAGCTTTTCGACTCTTCTCTTCTTACACTTCGGACACGTGCGCACCGGTGGGTCGGACATCTTCTGCCACTCCTCGAAGGTGTGGCCACACGCCCCGCAGGCATACTCGTAAATTGGCATTAGCGTCCCGACGGCATGGAAGTCATTGGTTAGAACCGCGTCTACCATAAACACGCATAGAAAGCTGTCAAGCGAACCCCGAGAGTGCCAAAAATTTTCATAAAATAGTATAAGAATCAATTAGTTATGATATCTCACTAGTGCTGTCAGTGTACTGTGGTGAGTGCGAACTGCGAGTTATCGCGCAAGTTCGCGACCTCGCCGTGACGATGGTGTCCGTTGCGGGATTCGGACTTGACGAGCGGTCCGACCGGGTCGAATGAAGAGAGATGGGAAAATTCTGCTCGGGATCGACGCCGGCGTTTCATTTTGTCGAAGCGGCAGCGAGGACCAGGCAGGGTTATCCGGCGGAGGTCCACTTCCGACGGCCGTCCCGGGCGTCCCATACTGCCGACTGGTCCGACGGGGAGCTTCGGTGAGCAGTCGCGGTGCCGGTCCCAAAACGCAGCTCGCGGGCCCCAATTCTTTTCAGCTAAGCATTTCTGAAGGTGTCGCCACCCTGACGCTGGACCGCGCCGAGACGTTGAACGCTCTCACGCTCGACACCTATCGTGAACTCCGGGACACATTCGCGGCGCTCCAGGACGATCCGCTGACGCCGGGCCCCCTGGCGGAACGAGCCGCGACCGTGCGGGCCGTAATCCTGACGGGCGCGGGCGCCGGCTTCTGTTCGGGAGCCGATATCGACGAGCTGTTCGGCCAGATGACCCGGATGAGCACATCCGACGTTTTGGCATTCGCGCGTTTGTGTGGCGAGACAGTGTTGGCCATGCGGCGATTGCGCAAGCCCATCATCGCGGCGATCAATGGCGTCGCCGTGGGGGCAGGGGCCGCGCTGGCGATCGCGGCGGATCTGCGGATCGCATCCGACCTGGCGCGTTTTGGTTTCATCTTCCCACGGATGGGCCTCTCGGGCGCCGAGATGGGCACGACCTGGCTCTTGCCCCGGATCGTGGGGTTGGGCCGCGCCACCGAGCTGTTGCTGACCGGCGAGATCATCGACGTATACGCGGCGGAACGACAAGGGTTGGTGAATCGCGTGGTGCCGGGCGAGCAGTTGATGAGCGCGGCACGCGAGTTGGCGGTTCGACTGGCCAGTGGTCCCACGTTCGCCCACGGCATCACCAAGGAAATGCTGGAACGGGAGGCCCACATGGACCTGTCGGCGGCGCTCCAGGCCGAGGCGCAGGCCCAGCTGATTTGCACGCAAAGCCTAGATTTTCGCGAGGCCTACCGAGCCATCGTCCGCCAGCGCAAGCCGCGGTTTCAGGGACGATAAGTCAACCGTCTTCGATGCCTTGATCAGACAACCCGACGCAGACTGTTGATCAGCGCATCGATTCGATTGCCGCGAAGCTTCGCGGCGGCACGACCGACGCAAATGCGCGCGCTGATCTGCAAGATCGTTTCAACCTCGCGCAGGTGATGCTGCCGGAGCGTCTCGCCCGATGAAACAAGATCGACGATGCGATCCGCCAGGCCCACCAGGGGTGCGATTTCAATCGAGCCATAGAGCTTGATGATCTCGGCGACGATTCCGCGATCCTGCAGATGCCGACGTGTGATCTCCGGGAACTTCGTCGCATAGCGCAGGTGGACCTGCGCCGATTCGTCGACGGTGCGCCCCTCTGGCTCGGCGACGACCATGCGGCATCGGCCGATACCCAGATCGAGGGGTTCGTACAGATCCCGTCCTTGTTCCTCCAAGACATCGCGCCCCGCGATACCGAGATCCGCCGCGCCTCCCTCGACGTACGCTGGAACATCGACGTCGCGGACAATCAAGACGCGCAGATTCGCCGATTCGATCGGGATGATCAGACGCCGCCCGGCGCGCGCCTTCTCCACCGCGCCCAGGTCGATTCCCGCGCGACGAAATAGCGGTAAGGCTTCCTCCAGAATTCGTCCGCGTGGCAAGGCCAGGGTCAAGGGGCGTCCTGCCGTCGCCGAATCCTCGGAATTGGGTTTCGCTTTCTCGTGGTCAGAACCGGATTTTACCGCCTTGTCCCTGGCGCCCGGGTTCACTCTTTTGTCGTCGAAATTCGATCTCACCGCTTTATCCTCGGGATCATCTTTCGCGGTTGCCGCCGCGATTCCTCGCTTCGTTTTCACAATCCGCCCTTCGAGCGACGCACGTCCGCACCGAGCGCGCGCAGTTTCTTGTCCAGGCGGTCGTAGCCCCGATCGAGATGATAGATGCGGCGCACCTCGGTCTTGCCTTCGGCGACGAGGCCGGCCAGCACCAGCGACGCCGACGCGCGCAAATCCGTCGCCATCACCTGCGCGCCAGTCAGTTTTGTCGGTCCCCGCACGATCACCGTTCGGCCCTCGACCTGAATGTCGGCTCCCATGCGTTGAAGCTCTGGCACATGCATGAATCGGTTTTCGAAGATGGTCTCGATCAACACAGATTGGCCCTTGGCGCGCGTCGCCAGCACCATGAACTGCGCCTGCATGTCGGTCGGAAATCCCGGGAAAGGCTGCGTCGATATGTCGACAGGCTTCAGATCGGCCTTCGCCCGTACACGCAGGCCTCCATCCTCGGGCGTGACATCGACGCCGGCGGCGCGCAGCTTGGCGACCACGGCCTCCAGGTGCTCGAGCAAGCAATCACGTACCAGAACGTTACCGCGCGTGACGGCGGCGGCGACCAACAACGTTCCAGCTTCGATGCGGTCGGGAATGATGGCGTGCTCAACCGGGTGCAACTCTTCGACACCATCGATCGTGATCAAATGCGTTCCGGCCCCACGAATGCGGGCACCCATCTTGTTTAAGACGCGCGCGAGCTCCTCTACCTCGGGTTCGCGCGCCGCGTTCTCGAGCGTGGTGTGACCATCCGCCAGCGCCGCCGCCATCATCAGGTTCTCGGTGCCCGTGACGGTCACCATGTCGAAGGCGATGGTGGCGCCATGCAGGCGCCGCGCACGCGTTGTGACGTATCCGTGCGCGAGCTCAATCTTGGCGCCCATGGCGGCCAGCCCCTTCAGGTGTTGATCGATGGGCCGCGCGCCGATGGCGCACCCGCCCGGCAACGACACGCGGGCACGGCCGTGGCGTGCCGTCAGGGGACCAAGTACCACCACGGACGCGCGCATGGTCTTGACCAGATCGTACGGGGCCTCGACGTTATCCACCGTCGATGTATCGACGATCGTCGTGCCGGCCGGCCTGGTCGTGATCTTGGCGCCCAGATCGCCGAGCAGACGTTGCATCGTGCGCACATCACCGAGCGCGGGAACGTTTCGGTAGATGGAACGGCCCGAACAAAGCAGAGACGAAGCCAGAATGGGGAGCGCGGCGTTCTTGGATCCGGAAACCCGCACCTCACCCGACAAACGGGCGCCACCCTTGATGACTATATTTTGCACGAAACGGGGGGCGCGCCCGAAAGCGCTTTACGAGGCGGCGCCAGTCGCGGATTCCGCCGCGCCGCCGCCCTTGCCGGCGTGTTCGGCGCACAGACTGCCGAATTCACGCTTCTTGCGACAGGCTTCCTTGGTGCAAATCTTGTACTGATGGTGTGCGCCCAACTTGCCGCGCCGCCACGCCATGAAGTGCTTTCGGCAGTATCCCTTGGCCCGCAAGGGACGCTGGCACTTCTGGGCGGTGCAGGTTCCGCGCTCGGAGATCGCGGTCGCGGCTTTCGCCTCGGCGGAAGCGGCTTTCGCCGGCGCCTTTGTGGATTTGGTCCGGGGCGTCTTCGCGCTTGCTTTCTTTTCAGGCATTTCGGGCAACAGGATAGGCCCACCTGGACCCGAGTCAAGCGCCCCTGCGGCTTCGCCGCCGCAAGGGGCCTGGGAAGGCCCCCTGCGAAACCCCCACGGAGTTGCTCGACGTCGCGGCCGGTCCAGCGAAGCTGGACCTCCCCGTGCTTGGCTTGGCGGTTGGATCGCCTGAATCGCCTGACCTGAATCGCCTGAGTCAAGCCGTCGAATCGTCCGGGCTCCGTGGGGATTTGCTCGCCATCACGGCCGCGGCGTTATGCTCACAACAATGAAGCAGTCCGACCACGGGGATCCTGGTGAGCGCTCCGTCGACAAACAGGTGGACGAACGGGTGAAGGAACTGTACATGCGGTATCCGTATCCTTCCGCCCAGACGGACACGGGTGTCGCTCTGTTCGCGTTGCTCGACTACGTCCGTTACCTGCTTTGGCCCGGGCGTCCCAACCTGGATGGTTTACGCATCCTGGATGCCGGCTGCGGCACCGGGCACACCGCGGTCCAGATCGCGCGACAACATCCACAGGTCCACGTCGTCGGGATAGACATCAGCTCCGCCTCGCTCGACGTGGCGCGAAATCGTGCCCAGGCGGCGGGTCTGGTCGACGAGGCCAGGCTGACTTTCCGCCAGGCTTCGATCGACGACTTGTCGCCCGAGGAACAGAAGTTTGATTACGTGATTTCTTCGGGAGTCTTGCACCACCTGGCCGATCCCGTTGACGGCGCGCGGCGCCTGGCGCGCCTGCTGACCCCGACCGGCGGCATCGGCATGATGGTTTATGCCCCCCATGGACGGCACGGCGTATACCTCTTGCAGGAGGCCCTGCGGCGCCTGCTCGGCGATCGCGACTTATCCGAGCAAGTGGTGGTGGCGCGACAGCTGCTGGCGGGTCTTCCCGAAGGTCATCCATTCAAGCCAGCCCAGTTCTCCGACCAGGACTGGGCGGACGATGCGGGCCTCGTCGACCTGCTGTTGCACGTGCGCGATCGCAGTTTCTCGGTCCCCGCGCTCTTCGACCTGCTGGAACAAAGCGGCTTACGCCTGGAACGTTTTTTCAGCCCCCTGGCCTATCGACCGGAGAATCACACCAGCGATCCCAGTTTGAAGAAACGCCTGTCCCTGCTCGATGATCGAGCGGGTGCGATCATGGCCGAGTTGCTGTGCGGCGTCATGCCAATGCACGCGTGCTTCGCCACGCGGGTGGGGCATCGTCCGACGCGACTTGTGCCCACCGACCTGACATTAATGTTGATGCGTCCGATACGCTCTCCGTTGTTCCGCTGGGACAACTTACGGATGCCGACCGAGCGCGACGCAAAGTCGAAGGCTCACGGCCGAAGAGCGCCGCGCACATTCCCCGTGGCGGAGCGTAACCTCGGACCACTGTCACGCACCTTTGAATTCGACGAATGGATCGCGAACATTCTGAATCGCTGCGACGGCAGCAGGACGACCAAGGAGATTCTCGAGGATCCCGCGGTTGTTGCAGGTGTTCCCGGAGCCTCGCCCGAGCAAAAATCACGGGTCACGGGCCCCCTACTGAAGCTCCTCGCCCAGCAGGAACTTCTGCTGTTCGACATCTGAGCAAGGGGAATAGCCAATTGCCACACCCTCGGACCCGTGCCCGCCTCCACCGTGAGCGACACCGCACGGATCGTATTGGCTGGCTGCGTGCCGCGGTCCTTGGCGCGAACGATGGCATCGTTTCCACGGGCAGCTTGGTGGTCGGCGTGGCCGCCGCGCACGCGACGACCCACGACGTGCTGGTGGCGGCGGTGGCCGGACTGGTTGCGGGTTCGATGTCGATGGCGGCCGGCGAGTATGTGTCCGTCAGTTCGCAGGCCGATACCGAAGGTGCCGACATCGAACGCGAACGGAAAGAACTGGCCACCGACGTGGAACACGAACGCGCCGAGCTGGCGGCGATCTATGTGCGGCGCGGGTTGGATGCGTCTCTCGCACGGCAGGTCTCCGAACAATTGATGGCGCACGACGCGCTCGGGGCGCACACGCGCGACGAATTGGGGATCTCCGAGACGCTGACCGCCCGACCGATACAAGCAGCCTTGGCGTCGGCGGGCTCTTTCGCGCTCGGCGCGACGACGCCGCTGCTGGCGGTGGTGCTGATCCCGCGAGGGATACTGCTTCCCGTGGTCCTAGGGACGTCACTCGTCTTTCTAGCGGTGTTGGGCGGCCTGGCGGCCATGGTGGGGGGCGCCCGCGTGATGGCCGGTGCCGCACGCGTCACGCTGTGGGGTGCCCTGGCGATGGGCTTGACCGCGGCGGTGGGTGCCGTGATCGGAAGGGTGCCGTGATGATGGACATGACGTAAGGTGCACGGCCATGGCGTTGTCCGCGACCGTCTATCATCTGCAGGTGGACCTGTCGGACGTCGAACGCGGCGTGTACCAGAACCTGGACCTCCGGGTGGCGCGGCACCCATCCGAGGCGATGCGTTACCTGTTGACTCGCATCATCGCCTATTGCCTTTGTTACGAGGAAGGCATCGCCTTTTCCAAGGGCCTATCAACCGCGGACGATCCTGCGATCTGGATCAAGGACATGCAGGGTAACCTGCGCGCCTGGATTGAGATCGGAACGCCTTCGGCCGAACGCCTACACAAGGCCAGCAAGGCCTCTCCGCGCGTTGTCGTCTTCACCCACAACGATCCCGCCTTGCTGAAGAAGGCGGCGCGGGCGAAAGTCATTCACAAGGCGGAATCGATCGAAATCTTTGCCCTCGAACCCGCGTTCCTGGATGCTTTGGACGCGGCGATGGATCGCAACGCCAAATGGACCCTGGTTCGCACCGAGGGAACGTTGTACGTGACCAGCGGCGACACAAGCGCCACCGCCGCGGTCACGCGTCACAGCTTGGCTCAGGACTAGAACGGCTTCGCCGCCGCCAAGGGGCCTCGGAAGGCCCTCTGCGAGACCCCCACGGAGTTGCTTGGCGGCGTGGCCGGTCCAGCAAAGCCGGACCTCCCCGTGCTTGGAGCGGCATCTGGATCGCCGAGCAACATCTAGATCGGGTAAGGCAACTACGGCGAGTTATCGGACCAGCAGTCGGTGACCACCGGTCGGACGCCGCGGAACGATCGGCGGTATCGCGACGGTCAACTCGTCATCCGCGGCCGCGCCGTCGGAATCGTCGGAAGCCAGATCGCCAGTGTCCCAGCACGTCAATGCATCCTGGAGCGACAACCCGGCGCCCAGGCAGTCCGCCAGCGTGTCGACGAATTCAGCCTCGTCTTCCTCGACAGGGGCGTCCGACATCCACGCCTTCGTCAGAGATGGGGATCCCGGCGGCGGATCCATTCCGAATTTCGCCCGCACCCGTGCGAGATCTCTCGTCAGGTGCTCCTGAACGTCAACGAGCGGATCGTCCGCGTGCGGATTGGGCCTAGGTTGACCGGCCCCCGTCGATCCTTTCGTCCCGTCCATCCCCTTGCCCTTCGCCACACTTCCAACATCCAGCTTCCCCATGGTGCCCCCTTTCGCGTACCCCGTACGCCGATGGGTCAGATACTACACCCGCGCCGGCAACCTGGCACGCCGAACCGTGACTACGAAAATCACGGGGCGCCAAAGGGAGAACGAACGGGATCGGCTGGTCAGAAGGCCCACAGGCCCGAAGCCCCGGCCGCGCTGGTGTTGACGTAAACCGTAATGCCAGTCCCCACCGCGGCGGCGCCCGCCAGCGCCCAGAAAATACTCACGTTGCGTGCGCGCGATCGGAGATCGCTGACCTGATCGGCGGCGCACCCGTTCGCCGTCTGCCCGCACGAGCCCTTCAGGTCGTCGAACCGTCGCGAGGCCGACAGGCCCGAAACGATCGCGACCGTTCCCAGTGCGACGGTCGCGACGGCCCCGGCCCAGGGCACCCAACGCGGAAGGGGAGGTCCTTCGTCCTTCGATTTGGGAGGTTCCGATTGCGTCGCCAGATCGACTCCCGCGGTTGTCCGCCCGGAAGAGTCCGCGATCGACGAGGTAGGGGGAACGGGGGCCACAGGCGGAAGTGACAACGACCCGGGCCATTGCGCCGGCGCGACAGTGGCCGCAGGGGTCGGGGGCACGGGCGACGTCGGCCGCACAGCCGAAGGATGAAGAGATGACGCCGGGGAGGGAGGTCGGACGGGCGCCTGAGGCAACGCGGGTATCGAAGGCGCGACCGCCGAAGGCACACGCGGGGCGGGTGCCGCCGGCGGGGGATTCGTTGTGACGGGGACCGCCGTAGGATTGTCGCGCAATTTCTGCTCCAGCTCTTTGACCTGCTTCCCGGCGCTCTCCCGGTGCAGCGCCTCTGGGTCTCGACGTAGGTAGGTTTGAAACGTTCGCAACGCTTCGGCATCGTGGCCAGCTTCACGCTGAGTCTCCGCCAAGTTGAAGAGCAGACTTGCGTCACCGGACACCTGGTACGCGCGCTGGTATCCGGTGATCGCCTCATCCAGCCGGCCTTGGTCGTGGGCGCGACGTGCTCCTTCCGCCAATTCGGTGGCCGTCGGCTCCGTGGCCTGCGCGTGAGCAGCGGGCTCCGAGGTCGGTCCAAGCAACAAGGCCGTCGAGACGAGAATCAATGAGACCGAGTGGCGCAATAAACTATCCTTCCGCTGACGAACACTTAAGTAACAATTTGGCGCTTCCGGATCCAGCCATGGTTCATGATCCTGTTGGCGAGACAATTTGAATCCCATTGACGGGTGACCGGGTCGGCGAGCCCGTGCCTGGCGTCGCGAGCAACGTGAACGACGCCTCGGTCCGATTGCGAAATACGACATAGTTTCCCGCGCCGCCCGCTGGCGCCAACACATATCCCGAAAATGTCGTGGGCGTCGGACCGGTCTGACTGACGGTGAAGGTGGTGGCCCCGATCGCGTAACGATAGGTTCGGGTCCCCGAGGAGATTGCTCCGCTCGTGTAGACGTAGACATCGTAGCCTGCCGAGGTGATTGTGGTCGGCAGACCACTGACGACCACGGTGGCGGGCGCCGCCGATGTTAGGGGATCCAGATAGCCGTTCATCATCCTCGCGTCACCCGGGGCGTCCGTATAGCCCACCCGCCATTCCCCTGGGCCGGCTACACTCGATGGCGAATTCCATGTGACCGATGCCTCGGTCACGGAACCGTTGGCGAGCGCGATACCAGTGAGTGAGCCCGCCGCTCCGAACGCGGCGTTCCAATGCGGAGCCGGTTTGAATCCCGCGATCTCCGTCGGCGACATGGCGGCAAGCGACACCAGCGTCGTTCCAGCGCCGCCCGCTCCACCCGTTGAAACCGCCATCGTGTACCCGCCGACAAAGTCGACGCTCAAGATCCGGGGCGCCGCGGGAGTATCGTCGGCTCCACCTGTTCCTTGGCCACCCGCATCGCCGACGCTGAAGGGAGAAATGTCGACGCCACCGCCACCGCCAACGCCACCGCCACCACCAACGCCACCACCAGCAACTTCGAGGTCAGTGCCTCCCGTTGCGGCGGGTTGACCGCCGGTCGCGGCCGCAATCTGACCGCCGCTGGCTAGAGGCAGGCCGGTGAAACCTCCCGTTCCGGGCGTGCCTCCCGAGGCTCCCTCTCCGATGCTCTCGATGCCGCCTGTCCCGTTGGACAACACGCCACCACTTTCCGGAATCTCCCCTTGCCCCGGCGGTACGGCGGCGTCACGCCCACGATTCAAGGCGGCGTAGTCGTAAACACACCCAACCGATAGCAGGCAAAGCACGGACACGGAAAATAAGATAGGTCGCAATCCACCCCCCCTTCGAATAAGCGACGAAATTACCACAATCATCGCGCGGATTGATCGTCGTCCACGCCGTCCGCGCCACAATCGCAACCGGCTGTCTGGGGTGGGCGCTATACTGTTCCTCTTCCCATGAGTTCCGCGCCCCGTCCCGCGTTCATCGTCGACGCCGTGCGTACACCGATTGGACGGCATGGCGGCGCGCTCGCGGAGATCCGTCCCGACGATCTGGCGGCCATCGTGCTCGCCGAGATCGTGCGTCGTACGGGCGCCGATCCGGCGGAGATCGACGACGTCATCCTCGGGTGCGCCAATCAGGCGGGCGAGGACAACCGGAACGTGGCGCGCATGAGCGCGTTGTTGGCGGGGCTGCCCGTCACCGTCCCGGGCATTACCGTCAATCGGCTGTGCGGCTCCGGTCTGGCCGCGGTCATCGACGCGGCACGGGCCGTGGCGCTGGGTGAAGCCGACCTGGTGATCGCCGGCGGGGTCGAATCGATGACGCGCGCTCCCCTCGTGACAGGGAAGGCCGCCCAACCCTGGGCGCGGGGCAACACGACATCATATGATTCGACGTTGGGGTGGCGATTCGTCAATCCCCGCATGGAAGCGCTCCATGGCACGCATGCCCTGGGCGAAACCGCCGAGCTCGTCGCGGAGATGTACAAGGTCGGTCGCGCGGAGCAGGACGCGTTCGCGCTGGAGAGTCAACGGCGTTGGGCGACGGCCCAGGCGGCCGGGCGGTTTGCCGTCGAGATCTGCGCCGTCGAGGTGCCGACGCGCAAGGGACTTCCAAAACTGGTCGACGTTGACGAACATCCGCGTCCCGAGACGACGGCCGCCGATCTGGCGGCTCTGCGCCCGGTTTTCCGCGAGTCGGGGGGGACCGTGACCGCCGGCAATTCGTCCGGGATCAACGATGGCGCCGCTGCCGTCTTGGTTGCATCGGAAGCCGGATTGCGTCGCTTGACGGGGAGGCACACGACGCCGCTTGTCCGCATAATCGCGTCGGCCGTCGCGGGTGTCGAGCCGCGGTACATGGGCCTCGGCCCGATACCGGCCACGCGCAAGTTGTTGCAGCGGGCGGGTGTCCGCGCCGCCGACATCGACATTGTCGAGTTGAATGAAGCGTTCGCAGCCCAGGCGATTCCCTGTATTCGCGACCTGGGATTTGATCCGGCGCGGGTCAACGTGAACGGTGGCGCCATCGCGATCGGCCATCCGCTCGGCTGCTCGGGCGCGCGCCTGGCCGGCACACTGGCTCACGAGATCGGAAGGCGGGGCGGGGCGGGCCTTTCGGGTGCGGGGCGCTACGGATTGGCCACCATGTGTATCGGCGTCGGGCAGGGAATCTCGTTGCTGGTCGAGAGAGCCACGTGATGAAGGCCAGGCACGAGGACAGCGCGCCGGCGCTGACGGAAGGGGCGACGGAGATCGTCGCGCTGGCGGCTCACGAGCTGAAGAACGCACTCGGGGGCGTCGGCGTGGCCCTGGCACGATGCGAACAGCTTGTGAAAGCGGGGCGGGCCGTAACGGCCGATGACTTGGCCGTGGCGCGCGCCGAGGTGCGGAGGCTGTCCGCGCTCGTCAACGATCTGTTGGATGGGGCGCGCGTGGACTTGGGTGACGTCCACGTGCAGACCGCGCCGGTCGATGTCACGGCCTTGACGCGCGAGATCGTGGAAATGTTTCGGGCGGCGCGCGGACGACCGGTGACTCTGAATCTGCCGCGCGTGCCATTGGTCATTCATGCCGACAGCGAACGGTTGCGTGGCGTGTTGGTCAACTATTTGGAAAACGCGGTCAAGTACGCTCCAGCCCCGGCCACCATAACCGTATCCGTCGGTGACGCGCCCTCCTCTGATTGCGTCCGGCTTTCCGTGAGCGACGACGGCCCCGGGATACGGCCCGAGGACCAAGCGCGGCTGTTTCAAAGGTTCTTCCGTGCCCCCACCGTCGCAAGGCGCACCCGGGGTCTTGGCCTCGGACTTTACTTGTGCCGGGCCATCGCAGAGGCTCACGGCGGGGCCGTTGGGGTCGACAGCGCGCTGGGGGCCGGGGCGACGTTCTGGATAGATTTGCCGCGGTAGTCGCCGACGGCGGCGCCAGCTCCGCTCACCCGCTCACCGTTCCGGCTTGCCGGCGTTGCACCGGATCGTTATTCTCGGCTGCCCCGTGCGGGATTGAGCAATTTGCCACGCGATCCAAAAATCACGCCGATCACCCGCCACGATCCGCGGACGTTCTATGCGACGCGCGTGACGAGAACGCAGGCCGGGGAATCTTGGGATCTCTGGTCGGTCGAGGACGGGCGCCGCATCGGCTTTCTGTCGGTTGTCGACGACGGGCACGTGGTTTACGCGCTCGCGAGCGTGAAACGCGGGACGTCGCATGAGGAGGTCGCGGATCTCGTCGAGGGCTTCTTCACGCCATCCTCCACCGATGCGCACAATCGTGAAATCATAATCTCCGACTACGATCAGGAGCCTGAAATGCTGGAATCCGACATCCGTCAGGCTTGAACCAAGGTTTGCGCGCTGTTCGCGAAGCGGCATGCAAGCACGGGCGCGCCCTTTTCAAGCGCCTCACGTTGTATCCTCGCCGGGGATGTCTGCTGCCCCGCCCCCGCTCGGACCCTTTCGTGGCTCCGCCGCTTTTGACGAGACCGCCAGCGAAGTGTTTTTTGGGCGCGCGGTCGAGACGGAAACCCTGGTTGAACGCATTTTGGGGCCAGCAGCGCCGCTTGTCGTCGTGACGGGCGAAAGTGGCGTTGGCAAAACCTCCTTGGTGCGGGCGGGGCTCACGCCGGCGCTGCGCAAGCGCGGCGTTTCCGTACTGTATTTGCATCGGCCGGGCGATCTGGGCGCCGAGGTCACCCGCGCGGCGGCCTCCTCTGGGGGAAATCCGCCCGCCCCGGGCGAGCCGGCCGCCGACTACCTGGCTAGGTTGGCGCGAGAGAGCCGCTCGGGATTGGTGCTGATCCTCGATCATCTGGAGGACGCATTGTCATCGGGAGCGCCAGCCGGTGCGGCGGCGGATTTGGGTGCGTTCGTCACGCGCGTCGTGGAGGGCGGGGGCGCGAAATTGCGCCTGGTGTTGGTGGTCGACCGTGACGCTTTCCCGCGACTTGAAACCCTCAGTCTGCCCACCCGCATCCGACCAGCGACCGGTTTCTGGTTCAACCTCGACCGCCTGGGTGAATCCGCCGTGGCGGAGATCCTGGACCGCACGGCCGTGCACACGGGAACGTTCTTCGAGCCCGGACTGCCCGCGGTCGTCGCCGCCGATCTGTGCCGCGAGCAGGCCTGTTTGCCGCTTGAGCTACAGGTGTGCGCGCGCGCGATGGTCGACTCTCGAATCACGTCCACGCGGCGGTATCGCTCAAGTGGCGGGCTTGCCACCCTGCGCGCGATGTTCTTCGAGCATGCGCTCGACGGTGCTCCGCCGGGCGCGCGACGGGTGTTGCTCGATGTGGCGAATCATCATGCGTCGCCGATTGCGGACGTGGAAACCCGTACAAGCCTGCCGCCCGCGGTAGTCGCCGAAACGGTCCGCATGCTGTCAAAACGAGGCGTCTTGCACCGACGTTCGGGCGATCCAGCCAACCTGATTTCCTTGGCTCACCCCGCCTTGGGACCATATGTCGAATCGTTCGTTATCGAGGATCGCGCGCACGCTGAGTCGGCCCGTCGCCGGCTCCGCGCGCGAATGGTCGCCGACGGCCGTCTCACGATTCGCGATCTCATCATGGTCAAAAGAACACTGGGATCAGCCCTTTCGGCCGGCGAGCAGACGTTGGTCTTACGCAGCCTCCGTCGCCACGTCATTCAGGTTTCGATCGGTTTGGGGTTGCTGGTCGTACTCGGTGCGACGGTCGTGTTGGATTCGCGACAGGGGTACGTGCTCGGCTTTGATCCATCGGGAATCGGTACCGCTTCCGACGCGTCGACGGCGCTGCGTGCGGATGGTGCCGTTCGGGCGAACGCGGCGGCTCGTGTCGTGGTTCGCGGCGGACGGGCGCGTCGCGGCCTCGCATCCCTTTTGTTCCTGGGCGGAAGAGGCGATGGGATCGTCGCCGATACGGGATTCTCCGTCGCCGGGTTGGTGCCCGCCGCCGCGACGCGTATCTCGATGGGACAGGCGACTGGGAGCCTGGATCCCGCGCAGCCGGGGGCTGTCCCCAGCTGGCTGCGAGACGTGGTCAATGGACTGCGCCCCGTTCCGCGTGGCGTGGCGAAGGCATTGATCGGGGACGCGGACGGGATCACTTCGCTCAAGCACGCCTTTTCCGAGCCGCTCACGCGACGAGAAACCCTCGATGCTCTGGCGGTGATAGGCCGTGGCCGCGCCGGTGAGGACGAGATTCTCGCTGGCGCGCTCGGTGACGCGGCACCGGAGATCCGCCGGCGTGGGGTGGAAGTGGCGGCCGAGATCGATCGCCGTCTCGGCAACGGGATACACGCGGCCATTTTGCGGGGTGCTCTGGCAGACAAGTCGCCAGACGTACACCTGGCCGTGTTGCACGAGATCGGCACGTTGCCCGCGCCCGAATCGTCCGACGTGTTGGCGGTGGGGCTCGCCGATCACGACCCGGCTCGTCGACGCGCGGCGGAAGACGCCACGCTCGCGCTCGCCGAGCGGGATCCCGAAGCCGCCGCGGCCGCCACGGAACGGTTGCTGGAAAGTCCCGACGGAACCGCTCGTCGCAACGGGTTGCCCTTGCTCGAACGGATTGCAGACCGTGCGCCGGCCGCTTGCGCCGCCGTGCTCGGCCGTCTTGTGGCAAACGCCCAGGCACCCGAAGAGGCGCGGGTGGCCGCGTTGTTGGCGCTGCGAAAGGCGGGAGTGCCGGCGCCGTCTCTGAAGCCCGCGTTGGAGCAAGCAGTCGGCCAGTCGTCGTCGCCGCGGTTGCGGGCGGCGGCGTTACCGCTCTATGCCAGGCTCATCGACCCCACAAAGGCCGAGGAAATCGCGCGCGTCGAGATGAAGGGCCAGCCCGCGGCGCGTGCCGTAGCCGCCGCCGTGTGGGGCGCCGTGGCCGTGACCCGCCCCGATCTCGCCGCAAGACCGCTCAAAGGATTGGTCTATGATCCCTCGGTCGAGATCAGGATCGAGGCGGCGCGCGCTTTCGCGTTCCTGAAGCGCGACGGAATCCCTTTGGTGGAAAAGGCGCTGAAGGATCCCAGCGCCGAGGTGGAGCGCGCGGCCGTGGAATCGGCGGTGGCACTGGCCCCGATCAACCAGTACGCGATCGCCGCGATGCTGGGCAAGGCGATCAAGCTGGTGCGACCCGCGGTCCGACGTCAGGTGGTCGAGGCGCTAGGGCGCCTGGGCGAAACGCGCGCGGCCGCGGCGTTGCCGTCGCTTGCGCACGCGCTCAAGGATTCCGACGGAGCCACACGTGTCGCCGCCGCGACCGCTCTATGCTCGCTCGCGCGCAAGAACGCCGTCGCCGCTTCACCGTACCTGCGTATTGCCGCGCGCGACGAAGCTCGAGATGTCAGAGCCGCGGCGGCGGCTTGCCTAGACGACTTGGTGGTCGGCGATCCCCATGGGGGCGTGAAGATGGCGATGGAGCTCGCTACCGCGAACGAAGCCGCCGTCCGCGCGGCGGCGGCGCTTTCGTTGGGCCGCCTGGCCGCCCGGGACCCCGACGCGGCGCTGGGAACGCTGTTCAAACTTCTGATCGATCCGGATGCCGTGGTTCGGGACGCGGCGGCGCGCGGTCTGTCGGCCTTTGGTGAGAGTGGTGCCGCCGGACCTGGCTTTGGCGAATCGCAGCGAGGAGCCGAGGCGGAGCGGGCGCTTGCCGCCGCGCTCGGTCAAGGCGACGCGTCGGAACGACATCTCGTGGTGACGGCCGCCGCCAAGAATCGGCTGTCGGGGGTCCTGCGCCAGGCGACCACCGACGCGGATCAATCCGTGCGCTTGCAAGCGGTCGAGGCCGCGGGGGCGCTGGCGCCGCCATTGCTGGATGTGGTGCGCGAAGCCGTGGACGATCGATCGTCGGTCGTGCGCGCGGCGGCCACCCGCATCCTGGCAGCGGCCGCTGGCGGAGGCGCCAAGGAGGTCTTGCCGATTTACGAAGCGGCCTTGCGCGGTGGCGATCACGCCGCGCGCCAAGCGGCCATCGCGGGGCTAGGCGAGTTGTCCGGTGCGGGCGAAGCGGCCGCGCGCCTGTTCGGCGAGGCTCTGCAGCAACCGAGCGAATCCATTCGCGCGGCGGCCGTGGAGGCGCTCGGACGTTTGGCCGAGCGCGATCCGGCGGTCGCCCTGCCGATCCTGGAACGTGCGTTGCACGATCCCTCCTACGATGTGGCCACCGCAGCCGCGCCAGGCCTCGCTGCGGCTTGGTCGCGGGGGCTGTCCGCCGACACGCTCGCGACCACATTGGCGCAATCGGAGGCCGACAGCGCGCGGCGGTTCGTGGCGCTCGAAGCTCTGGTCATGCAGGCCGAACGACCGCACAACCCCGGGGGTCCGGCTGCCGTCGCGTCTTTGAAGCGGGTCGCGGAGGGCGGACCGCCCTTGGCGCGCCTGGCCGCTCAGTTGGGCCGGGCGTGCCTCGGAGCTCCGTCCGCCAACATTCACACGTTCCTCGAGAGATTTCTCGGCGGGTGACCCCTTCCACCTGACCCGCACGAAAGTCCGGCACGCCGGCGGCGTGGTAACTTGAATGTGCTCATGTCCATCGGGCGACGCTTCCTGAAGATGGCGCGGTCCGAGTTGAACTCGCTCCTCGACTTCGCCGCCAAGCACACCGACGATGATTCCGATGGT
The DNA here is from genome assembly GCA_017881245.1 of Pseudomonadota bacterium. Classification (GTDB taxonomy): domain Bacteria; phylum Myxococcota_A; class Polyangia; order Fen-1088; family Fen-1088; genus FEN-1088. Next base: position 5,477 of record JADGRC010000231.1, on the reverse strand, counting down.
GATCTCCGCCATTCCGATGATTCTCTGCATGGATTTTCCGCGAAGGAACTGGAAGAGGAGTTGGAGCGCCGGCGGGCTGCGCGCCAGGAGGTCGAGGACGCGATTCACGGGCGTCGTTCGCCGCGCCCGGGCTCTCGTTCCTCATCCGGGCCGGGCGCCTCTTCGGGTTCTTCGACCGCGGGCGGTTCAGGAGTCGGTGGCGATGTGCTGCGCATCCAGAAAGCCTACGCTGCGCTGGAAGTGCAACCGGGCGCGGATTTCGTCACCGTGCGCCAAGCGTATCGAACCTTGATGCGAAAGTACCATCCCGACCACCACACCGAGTCGCCCGCAAAACAACGCGCGGCAAACGAGGTCGCCCAAAGACTGACCGAGGCGTACAAGGTTCTCGAAAAAAGGCTCCGCAAGTAACAGCCGCCGTCTGGTTGCCGAGCCTCACAAGAAAAATGCACCTGTGGTGGGAACCGTCGGCGTGCCCGTCCGATGACGGAGCATGCTCATCGCCGTTCCTTCGTCGTCGCCTCCCTCACCTTGGGTTCGGGCAGCCTTTCGGGTGCCGCTGTTGCTCGCGCTTGGCTCGGTCGTGGGGTGTGGCCCGTCCACTCCCCATTCGGGCCCCGTGTCGACCGGCCGGGGATCCCCCGATGCCGCTGCCGAGGCTCCTCGGTATGTGGGCACTGCGAGCGTCGACGGCGGCGGGCTTGGAACCCCGGCAACGACGGGATCCACGACGGCCATCGGCGTCGTGCCCGCCAGCAACGGTTGCCCGGTCGCGGGAGCCGGAGGAGCGAGCGCCGAAGACGCCGCGGTCGACGCGGGAGGTTCGGACGCGAACCGAGATCTCGGAGTCGGTATGCCAGATCTGGGACCCGCCGATGCCAAGGGAGCGAGCGACGGGGTCCGAATGGCAACGGACGGTGGAACCACGAATACCGCCGCGGGGTCCGGCGGCTCGAGCGGTTTGGGCAGCTTGGGCAGCTTGGGACCGATGGGAGGGAGTCCGGCCGGTGCCGGCGGGGCGCTGGTCTCGCCGGTGCCCAAGGGTAGTGGTGGAATGGGTGGCGGCGGCGCGGGCGGGGTTGCTCCGGCAGATCCGAATATCGCCCATGCCGACGGAGGCCTGGGTAACACTGGCACGGGAGGCGGTGGCAGCGGTGGCAACGGAAGCAGCAGCGGCGGCAATAGCTTGAGCAATGGCGGTAGCGGGAGCGCCGGTGGCAGCGGCGACAGCATTGGCAGCAGCAGCGGCGGCGTCGGCAGTGGCGGTAATGGCTTGAGCAATGGCGGTAGCGGGAGCGGCGCTGGGGGCCATGGTGGCAGCAGCGGCATTCCGTCGACCGGAGGCGACTCGGGTAGCGGAACGCCAAGTCCCGGCCCAGGTGATGTGGCGATGGTGGAGCTGTTGATCAACCCGACCGGCACCGACACAGGGCGAGAGTGGATCGAGATCGTCAACCGTTGCGCCCATGCTGTCTCGCTTGCGAATCTGCACGTCGCCGACGCGGCGAACGACGCGACGGTGGACTTTGCGGGCACGGCCAGCATGCCGGCGCCGCCGGCCCCTCTGTTGGCGCCGGGCGCGCGCGCGATCCTCATCCAGTCCGGGGATGCCACGAAGAACGGAGGCATCATGTTCGCGGCTGACACGTCGGGCGGGACCTTTGGAACATTGGTGTCACTCAACAACGACGCCGACACGATCTCGATCTGTGTCGGCGCCTGCGCGACGGGGATCCTCGTCGATCGCGTGAGCTGGGACGCGAGTCTCGGTGCCGGCTACGATGGGCACGCTCTGGTGATCGACGAAACGGGACGACGGTGCCCCGCCGCCTTGCCGTTCGGTACGGCGGGCAGTTTCGGGACGCCCTTTGCGCCGAATCCGTCCTGCCCCTGACGGCGGCGGAACAACCAACTCTTCCACGGCGCTTCCGCGGCGGGGATTGTCGTGGGCAGTCCGACGGGCGGTGTCTCATGGGCGCCAAGGCGGGCCGGCGACAAGCCTGTGGTATGCCTGGCGGCGCATCGGATGACCACCCCTTTGGCTGCGCCCGCATCGACTGATTCCACGGCGGCCCCGCTGGCCCTTCTGGCGCACCCGGTGGGCTCGCTTGGTCCCGACGAAATACTCGATCGCTTTCTGACACACGTTCTGTCGACCGGCATCGAGCTTTATCCCGCGCAAGAAGAAGCGTTGCTCGAACTGATGGCCGGCAAGCACGTCGTGTTGTCGACGCCGACCGGGTCCGGCAAGTCCTTGGTGGCGACGGGCCTGTTCTTCAAAGCGCTGTCGGAAGGAAAGACGGCCTACTACACGTGTCCGATCAAGGCCTTGGTCAACGAGAAGTTTTTCGCGTTTTGTGATCTGTTTGGTGCTGATCGCGTTGGCCTCATGACCGGCGACGCCAGCATCAACCGCACGGCGCCACTGGTCTGTTGCACGGCCGAGATTCTGGCGAATCTGGCGTTGCGCGATCGATCGGCGCGCGCGGACTACGTGGTGATGGACGAATTTCATTACTACGCCGATCGAGAGCGTGGTGTTGCATGGCAAATTCCGCTGCTGACGTTGCCCGACGCGACATTCTTGCTGATGTCGGCGACATTGGGTGACACCCGCTCGATCGAGCGCGGAATCGAGGAGCGAACGAAGCGCGTCTTCGCGTCCGTGCGCGGCACCATGAGGCCGGTTCCTCTCGAATACGAATACCGCGAGACACCCCTGCATGAAACCATCGCCGAGCTGGTCTCCGGCGGACGCGCGCCGGTGTACCTGGTGAACTTCACGCAACGGGCCGCCGCGGAGGAAGCCCAAAATCTGTTGAGCGTCGAGATCTGCACGAAGGCCGAGAAAGAAGCCATCAAAACCGCGCTCCAGGGTGTCGGGTTCACCACGCCTTTTGGCAAGGAGCTGCAACGATTCCTGCGCCACGGCGTCGGCATTCACCACGCGGGACTGTTGCCGCGTTATCGCCTGCTGATTGAAAAGCTGGCGCAGGCCGGACTGCTGAAGGTCGTGAGCGGCACCGACACTCTGGGCGTGGGCGTCAATATTCCGCTGCGCACGGTCCTGTTTACCCAGTTGTGCAAGTACGACGGCGAGAAGACCGGGATTCTGGGCGTACGGGACTTCCAACAGATAGCGGGACGCGCGGGTCGCAAGGGATTCGATACGCGGGGCTATGTCCTTGGCCAGGCACCCGCCCACGTCATCGAGAACAAGCGTCTGGCCGCCAAGGGCGGCAAGAAATTCGTTCCCCGCAAGCCACCGCAAAAGGGCTACGTCCCCTGGGACAAGGGCACGTTCGATCGATTGGTTACGGGCACGTCCGAACCATTGGAATCGCGGTTCATCGTATCGTTTGGGATGCTCATCAATCTGCTCACAGGTCGCCGGGCGGAACCCGGCGGCGGATATCGGGCATTGGTTAATCTGATCGCCCTTTCGGCCGAAAGCGATCGGAAGAAGCGCGAACATCGGCGACTGGCGGCGACGTACTTTCGCACCTTGCGACGCGCGGGCATCATCGACGTGGTCACCACGGAAGCGGTTCGGGGGCGGGTCGTGGAAGTCAACGCCGATCTGCAACGTGACTTTTCTTTGAATCAAACCCTGTCGATGTATCTGCTCGACACCTTGCCAGGACTCGATCCCGCGAGCCCGAAGTATGCGCTCGATGTGCTAACCCTCGTGGAATCGATCCTGGAGAATCCGGATGCGGTCCTGCGCAAGCAACTCGATCGCGAAAAAGGCACCCGCATCGCACAGATGAAAGCCGACGGCCTCGACTACGACCAGCGCATGGCCGAGTTGGACAACATCGAATATCCAAAGCCTTGTCGCGACATGATCTACGAAACGTTCAATGCCTTCGCCGATAGGCATCCATGGGTCGGCAGCGAGAACATTCGCCCCAAATCCGTGGCGAGAGAGATCTACGAGACGCTGGCCACGTTTTCGGAGTACGTTCGCGATCTCGGCCTTGAACGCAGTGAAGGGGTGCTGCTGCGTTATCTCGCGGACGCGTACCGCACACTGGAGCAGACCGTCCCGCCAATCTTTCGCAGCGAGGAAGTGGATGACATCGGGCTTCACTTGCGCGCGATGTTGCGCCAGACCGATTCCAGCCTGTTGGAGGAATGGGAGCGCCTGCGCGATCCGGCTCGGTCGCCCCTCGCCGTCGGGCCCGAGGAGTCCGGCCCCGTCTTTCGACGCCTCGCCGACGATCCGCGCGCGCTGGCGGGCCGAGTCAGGACCGAGTTGCACCGCCTGGTCAAGCTTCTGGCCGCCCGTCGCTACGACGACGCGACGGCCCAGTTCCACGATCCCGACGCCGCATGGACCGCGGCGCGCCTGATGACCGAAATGCAGGCCTATTGGGACACCCATGCGTCAATCATCACGACGCCTGAGTCGCGGCGGCCGCACCTGACCACCATGCGCCCGGACGGCGATGGGATCCTTCGCGTCGCACAACGCCTCCTTGATCCCAACGGGGACGACGACTGGGTTGTCGAGGCCCGCGTCGACTTGGCCAGCCATCCGTCAGGTGACAGCGCCGGTCTGGATGACCGGCCAATCATCGAGCTCCTTCGAATCGGCGTCTGACCGCTTACGAGGCCGGACCTCGGTGGCGGCGGGGACAGCGGATCGCCACGCGCGTTACTGGACGACTTCGACCTCGGACCCGGTCTTCAGCGTCACCGGAGGATCGACGATGACGGCGTCGCCAACGGCGATTCCATGCGCGATCAAGGCGAGTGCGTCGATGCTTGCCCCGAGCCCGACTGCTCGACTCTCGGCGACCCGGCGGCCCCCCGGCACGATCCAAACGTGATCGACGGTACCTTCGCGGACCACTGCTGAACGAGGTACCGGAAACACACCATCGTACCTGCCGCTTGCAAGACGGATCTCGGTTCCCGGAGCGACGCCCGAAGCACCCACGAGGTCCACCGCCAGGCGAGGCTCGACGGCGTCGCCCCCGGTCGCGGGCGACAATGCGCAATCGATCGCGCGCGCCTTGACCTCGATCGCACCACCGTCGACTCCGCCCGTTCCGGGAACAGTCTCGATTCTACAAAACGTGAGGGCCCGCGCCCGTGCGGCGTCTTCGACGCCAAACCCGAAGGTGGCCCGCGCGCCGGTGGCTCGAACCCGAAACACGGCGGCCCCGGGTTTGACCGCGGCGCCCTTTTGAACCATCAGCTCGGCGATCTCGCCGGCCATCTTCGGGCGAATCTCCAATTCGGCCAGGGCTGCCTGTGCGTTCGTCAGGTCCTGCTTGCGAAGGGCCAACTTGACCTCCGCCTGTCGCGCGGCATCCCCGGAGCCCTCGGCGCGGCTGCTGTCCCGCAGTTGCTCCATGAACGCGACCCGTGAGCGCAGTCGGTTGACCATCAATTCTCGCTCCGCGACGCCCTGAAGGCGCGCTATCGCTTCGCCAGCCGAGAACGTCGTTCCGGGCGGCATCACATCT
>JADGRC010000230.1 GCA_017881245.1 Pseudomonadota bacterium | reverse complement strand
CTTCGACAAGAAACGAAACCTGCGCACATAGGCATCAGCCTGTCGAAAATTCATGGACTCGATGCCGGTGGCCGTGCGCAGTCCGCGCAGCAACTCGGGAGTCGCCGAGTCTCCCATCAGGAACGCGGCGTCGATCGTCCCGGCCATCAGCTCCTTTGCCGCCTCCGCGCCGCCCAGCTCCAGCAGGACCGTCGGCGCGGCATCGATCTCGTTTGCCTTCAGCAGCTTCAGCGCCAGCGTCCTTGTACCGCTGCCCTCTGGTCCCACCGCCAGACGCTTGCCCTTCAACTGCGACAAAATCTCGACCGGCTGGTCCCCGCGGCAATAGACCATCAAAGGCTGCGCGAACAGCGTGCCGAGCGAGACCAGCCGCGAGATATCGACGCCGTCGGTCAGCCCGCCCTGTACGAAGCCGACGTCGCCCTTCTCATTAGGGTTCGCGAGCTGTTGCAGCGTGTCCTGGGCTCCTTTCGACGGCAAGATGTCGACCTTGACGCCGAAGCCTTCGATGATCTTCTTGTATCGCTCGGCCATCGCTCGGAAAGAGCTGCCCTCGGCACCACCAATCATGTGAATCGTGTCGGGCGGCGCGGGGCGAACGAACTTGACGGCCAGCCACACACCCACCGCCACGACCAAGACCGCGGGTGCCGCCATGACCAGCAGGTCTCGCCAGGAGATCGCAGCCCACCTGGACTTCAAGGCGGGTCGCCCTGTCTGGTCGCGCGTGGCTTTTTCCATACCGGAACGCTTATCGCGCCGATTCAGGGCGGCGGGTGGCCAAACCGCGGAACATCCCAGCCCGGTTGAGACGGGCCGGAGGTCAGCCGGCCTTGGCGAACGACTTCATGAAATCGGCGAGGGCCCGCGCGCCGGCTACCGGCATGGCGTTGTAGATCGACGCCCGGATGCCACCGACGGTCCGATAGCCCTTGAGGGCCACCATCCCGGCCTTCGCGGCGTCCTTGACGAATTTTTCCGTCGCTTCCTCGGTCGGCAAGAGGAACGTCACGTTCATGTGACTGCGGGCGCTCTTGTCGGCCACGGTCCCTTTGTAATATCCGCCCGACCCGTCGATGGCGTCGTAGATCAACGACGCCTTCTCGGCGTTCCGTTTCTCGATCGCGGACAACCCGCCTTGCGTTTCGAGCCAACGGAACATCTCGAGCAGAAAATACACACCGAACGTAGGCGGCGTGTTCAGGCAGCTCTTGGCCTCGGCGAGCGCCTGGAAACTGAAGATCTTGGGCACACTCTTGGCGATGCGCGGATACAGATCCTTGCGAACAATCACCAGCACGACGCCCGCCGGCCCCAGATTCTTTTGGGCGCCCGCGTAAACCAGGGCGGTTCGCGCGATGGGATGGGGGCGCGACATCATTTCTGAACTGGCGTCCACGACCAGGTTGGGATGCTCCGGCCACTCGGCGAACCGGTGGCCGTGTACGGTCTCGTTCGAGCAGACGTGCAGGTACGCCGCGGTGGGATCCGCCTTCCAGCCGGTCGGCGGCCGGTCGAAATTGGTGGCCTCGCTGGAGGCGATGATCCGAATCTTTTCGCCGTAGGCGCTCTGCGCGGACGAGGCGGCTTTCTTCGACCACTCGCCACCGACCACGTAGTCCGCGCTTCCGCTCAGGAAGTTCATCGGAATCGTGTTGAAAAGCTGGGTCGCCCCGCCCTGCAAGAACAACACGTCGTGGCTTTCGGGAATATCCAACAACTTGCGACATCGACTGATGGCCTCGTCGAGGACGCCGTCGAATTCCTTGCCGCGGTGACTGCATTCGGCAATGCCGAAGCCCTTGCCCTGAAAATCGATCAGGGCCTTGGCGGACGCTTCCAATACCTCGACCGGCAACATGGCCGGCCCTGCGCTGAAGTTGAAGACTCGATTGCTCACGCAAAGGTTGTTACCGCCCCGGGCCGCCAACTTCAAGCGCCTTCGCCCAGGCCACGGGGGGAACGGCCGTTCCGTCGAATGTCACGCCTCATCGATGGACGTCACGCCGAGGAGGCCGCAGATGCCGACACGCGCCATGAGCTCCACGGAGCTGAAGGAGTTGTACGATCGCAAGACGAGCGCCATGACCCGCCGGCCCGCATTCGCCCGCGGGGTCGGCCAGGCGAGGGTTCACATGGGCTTCGGGCTGGCGTGCGACGTCCGCTACGAGGATGGGATGGACAGGGTCGATCAGCCCGAATCCGAAGGGGGTACCGCCACCGGCCCACACCCCGGGCAGTTGATGCGCGCCAGCCTGGGTGCCTGCCTGGCCATGGGTTACCGCCTGTGGGCCGCGCGGCTTGGCACGCAGATCGACGCGGTCGACGTCGAAATCGTCTGTGAATACGATGCCCGCGGTCAGATGGGAGTCACCCCCGAGATAGCCGTCGGGTGGCAGCGGATCTCGTTCAACGTCGTCGTCGTCAGTTCGGCGATGGAGGACGACGTTCGTCGCGTCGTCGAAACCGCCGACCGCCTGAGTCCCATGCTCGCCAATCTGTCGCCGTCGGTGCAACGGTCGCACCGCTTGACCATCGTCGCGTCGCGCGCGCCGGACACGACGACCCCCGGCGTTGAGTGGTAGGCGGCATGCAAGCCAGCTTGTTTCGTCGAATCCAACGCTATGGGTGGGACTCCGCCAGCGACGCCTACGATCGCGAGTGGGTTCCAGTGCTCGAACATTTGACGAACGACTGCGTGGACCGCGCGCGGCTCCGGTCCGGGGAGCGCGTCCTCGACCTTGCGACCGGAACTGGAATCGCCGCCCTGCGCGCCGCGCGAATCGTGGGGGTGCGGGGAGCGGTCACGGGCGTGGATATCTCGGAGCGCATGGTCGCGCGCGCGGCGCAATCCGCTAAGGCAGCCGAGGCGACGGGCGGAACCGACCGCGCGCCAATCTCCCCCCTCGTCTTCGAGCGGCGAGACCTGGAGGCCACGGGTGCCGGGGACGGAGCCTTTGACGCCGTGATTGCAGCCTTTGGCTTGATGTACGCGGTCGATCGTCAGGCCGCCTTCGCTGAGATGTCACGCGTGCTTTCGCCGGGTGGCCGAGCCTCCGTTTGTGTGTGGGGACGTCGCCAGGCGTGCGGCTGGGCGGAAGTGTTCCCCATCGTCGACGCGCACGTCAAAAGCGAAGTCTGCCCCCTCTTCTTCTCCCTGGGAGCTCCTGGCGCACTCAGGCTCTGGTTCGAAAAATCCGGACTGGTCGACGTCGTCGAGGAGAGTCTGCCCGTGACGCTCTGCTGGGCCTCCCCCGACAATGCCTGCGCCGCGATGCTGGAAGGGGGCCCAGTAGCGCTGGCGTGGAGACGATTCGCGCCGGACATTCGCGCGGAGGTCCGCCGGGCATACCTCGCCTCCATCGAACCATATCGCCGTGGAACCCACTACGAGGTTCCATCCGAGATCGTGTTCGCGACGGCGCGAAAGCCGTAGCGGCGCTGGGAAACGGCGAAAACCGAGGGCACCACTGGGACAGGGGTGGCGGGCGGGACTTGGGGTTGGTGTGGGCGGATGGGCGGATGTGCGGATGGAACATCACGTTCCGCGATTGGTCACGCCTCTCGATTGTCAGTCGAATTCACGAAAAACAACAACAACCAAGGAACCGACCATGACGAACAAGACAAAGCTGCTGACCACGACCACGTTCGCGATGCTGTTGCTCGGGAACGCGTCGCACGCTCGGGCCGAAACCGCGGCCAAGGCCAGCCCGGCGGCGGACGCGGCGCACGCTGACATCGCCAAGACCCTGGGTTTCGTACCGCAATTCTTTCAGAAGTTCCCCGAGGGCATCCTGCCCGGCGCATGGGACGAGATGAAATCGCTGCAATTGAACCCGAACACGGCCTTGCCTGGACGGACCAAGGAGCTCATTGGTTTGTCCGTGGCCGCGCAAATTCCCTGCCGTTACTGCATCGTCGCGCATACGGAATTCGCCAAACTGAACGGCGCGAGCGACGCGGAGATCGGCGAGGCGGTCGCGATGGCGGCGATCACTCGTCACTGGAGCACGTTCCTGAACGGCATCCAGACCGACGAAACCAAGTTCCGCGGCGAGATCGCCAAAATCGTCGCCAACGTCAAGCAGGTGTCGGCCGCCAAGCCCGCGGCGGCGAAGCCCATCGCCGTCGTCGATGGCCAGACTGCCCTGGCGGAGATCACGCAATCGCTCGGGTTCGCGCCCGACTTTCTGAAACGGTTTCCCGACGTGGCTCGCGCCGGCGCCTGGCGGCAGATGCGAGACGTACAGTTGAACCCGGCTACGGCGATCGCCGGCAAGAACAAGGAGCTGATGGGGCTGGCCGTCGCTTCCCAGGTCCCCTGCCGCTTCTGCATCATCGCCCATACGGAATTCGCGAAGCTGAACGGCGCGACAGACGCGGAAATCGGTGAAGCCATCGCCATGGCGTCCCTGACGCGGGATCTGAGCACCCTGCTGAACGGCATGCAGGTCGACGAGGCCCAGTTCCGCAAGGACATCGAGCGCCTGGTGAAAGGCGCAACCGCCGCGGCCAAGGCGAAAGGGGCGGAGAAAAAGGCACAGGCGCACACCGCTTCTCGCTGATTGACGACCGACCAACCAACCAACCAACCAACCAAGCGAGCGAATTTGGTGCCGGGGCGGATGATTCCGCCTCGGCCAT
>JADGRC010000229.1 GCA_017881245.1 Pseudomonadota bacterium | reverse complement strand
GCGGGGGGATTATGGCTAGCAAAGGCTCAGGGGACCTTCCACAATTCCTGGTACTCGACCGAGGCCCGATACCTCTTCAATTTCAACGGACCGTTTGGGCTTCAATTCTACGGCGACGACGATCTCTACATCTACGTCAACGGTCACCTGGTCATCGATCTCGGCGGTGTTCACCAACGCCTTCCAGGGCAAGTGTTGGTGGACGCGGCCGGGATGGGGTCCATCATCGAGGGCGGGGAGATCGATCCAGCAACCGGGATAATTAACCCCTGCACGACGCCGAATCCGTACACTTTGCAGGTCAACAACGCCACCTGTGCCGGTGGCAACTGCGATTGTCGTACGCGGACGGTGAACCTGGGATTGACGATGGGCAGCACGTACGAAATCGCTGTTTTCCAGGCCGATCGCCACCCGACCGAGGCAAACTACCAGTTGACCTTGAGCGGCTTCTCCACGAACAAGTCAAACTGTCAGGCCAAGTGCGGCGACAAGGTGAAGTCAGGCGCGGAGGAATGCGACGACGGGCCGATGAACGACGATACGGCCTACGGGGGTTGCACGACCATGTGCAAGTTCGGCCCGTTCTGTGGTGACGGCATGAAGAACGGCACCGAGGAATGCGATCTCGGACGTGACAACGTCAAATTCTACGGTACCAAGGATGGGTGCACGACCGCGTGCAAGTTCCCGCACTACTGCGGCGACAGCATGGTCGACGCCAGCAATGGAGAGCAGTGCGACCAGGGTGAGGCGGTCAACGGTACGCCAGATGCCCTGTGCGACGACAAATGTAAGGTGAAGATCAAGTAGTCCCTTGGCCCGCAGGCCGTTTGACGCGAATTAGCCGCGGAAGAACGAAGCTCCTGCGATGAGGTTGCCCGATCCGCCTCAGCGGCGGATCTGGCCGTAGTATTCGGGTTCCATCCCCGGTCGCCATTTGATGTTGCAGCCGATGCTCGGTCGCTGTTCGGGGGCGGGTGCGCGACCCGCGAGCGTCGCGTCCACCGCGGCGCGCAAGTCGCGACCCGTGACGGCCTTGTCGTTCCCGGGACGGCTGTCGTCGAACTGTCCGCGGTAAACCAGAGTGCCGGCGGTGTCGAACAAGTAAAAATCCGGCGTGCAAGCGGCGCGAAATTCCTTAGCGACGAACTGCTGCTCGTCGAACAAATACGGAAAGACATAGCCGTGTTCCCGGGCGTCCGCCGCCATGGGTCCCGGGCCGTCCTGGGGATGCGTGCCGGTATCGTTCGAGCTGACGGCGACCATGCCGACACCACGCGCGGCGCAGTCCCGCCCGAACGCCGCCAGCTCGCGCTTGATGTGTTTGACGTACGGGCAATGGTTGCAGATGAACGCGACGACCGCCGGCTTGCCCGAAAGCGCTGTCGACGCGAAGGACCCGCCTGTCACCACGTCGGTAAGGGTGAAGGACGGCATCGGGGTTCCAAGCGGGAGCATCTGGGAGGGCGTGGCGGCCATTACGGGTCATTCTACAGCGATTCGCGCTACAGCGATTCGCGGAGGCGGCGGAGCTCGTCCGCGACATCGACCGCCCCTGGATCGAGCTCGAGCAACCTCTCGAACTCGCCGACGGCAAGATCAGGCTGGCCGGACTGCGCGTAGAAATAGCCAAGGTAGTAACGCGCCCGTCGACTCTTGGGATCCAGTTGAATCGCCCGACGCAATTCGCCCAAGGCGGCGCGACCAGCGCGCGCGTCGGCGGGCGCTTCGCGAAACAGGGCCCACCCCAGCGCCGCCCGAAAATCAGCCTGATCGGGCAACATGCGCGCTGCCTGGCGGAACGCCTCCACGGCCTCGCGGTGACGGCTCGCGCGCAGGTGTTGCATGCCGGCATCGAAGAGCTCCTTGGCGGCACCGGCGGGGATGGGCCCGGACGAAGGATCGCTCGGGCGCTGTTTCTCAACCCGCGCGGTGTACGCGCGCCGGCGCGCGGGATCGCGCAACACGCGGTGGGCCTCGCCGAGGTGTTCGAAAATCTCCTGCGCGAGTCGGCGATCTTCGTCGGGACGCTGTCGATAGCGGTCCGGATGGAAGCTTCGGGCCAAGGTCTCATACGCCTGATCGACGACCTCGACGGAATCATCAACCCTGACGCCCAAAGCCCAATAGTGGTTTTGGGACCGGACCGTCTGCGCCACGAGGCCGAGCTGTGTTATGGAGAGCGGCGCCGATGTCTCGGGCACGGACGCTGGTCCGTTCGGCGCCTCTTCTTCACGCGCGGTCGTCGTCGGTATCGGGGTAGCGGCACGCCGCGACGGCTCGTTCGATGGTTCGATCATTCCCGCCTGTGACAAGGCGACCAGCAGCAAACAAGCGCTGTCGCGCGGGATTCGGGCCGACGCAATCACGGTTTCCAGGCGCGTGCGACCGTCGATCTCGCGAATGAACTGCTGCTCGGTCGGATCCGAGGTGGCCTCCTGAAGCCGAAGAACCGGATCGGCATTGAGCGCGATGTATTTCCCGGCGTAGGCGGCCAGCACCGCCGCTTGCCGTGCCTGGTCGTAATGGCGGCGAATGCCCTCTAGGATCAACGCCGCAGGGGATCGATCCAATCGCAACGCGGAACCGATCGCATCGCTTTCGGGCGGGTCGCCCTCCTTGAACATGAACTGTCCATCGGGCCACGCGAAGATCTCAAAAAGCTTCGCTTCCAACTGTTCGACGAGCGCGCGCGAGAGGTTGTAAGGTGACAACACGCTCATTTCGACCAAGATTTCGCCCTGGTGGCGCTTTTCGGCCTTCATGCGCCGCAAGGAATCCTGAAGGGCCTCGTTTGAAATCAAACGCTGCTGGAGCAGAATCTGGCCCAGGCATTCGCCGAGCACGTTGGAACGTACCGACACTGGGTACCCGGCCGCAAAGGCCACGATCTTCTTTGTTGTGTCCCTGATCAGCAAAAGCGAACCGGTCTTGCGTTCCGCGAACAGCCTCTGCAGCAGGCGCGCGAAAGGGGTCCGCTTCAACGTTCCGCGCAGATCGGCGTCGGTGCTGACCAATGTCTTGGCCGTTCGCTCCACGGCGCGCTTCTCTCGTCGCTGCGCGGGGTCCGTGGTGGCCATCGGGGCAGGCGTGGACGATCGATGCTCAGGTTGTGCGGCGTGCGGAGCCACGGGCGGACCATCTTCAATTGGGGGCGCGACAACCGGGGAGATCGCCGCCTCGAGTTGGCTGCGCAGATCGCTAAGCTCCGACGGAGCCCGGAGATAGGCCGCCGGAGCATAGCGCCGCATCAACTCGGTCCGGTGGCTGACCCCTCGATGTTGCCGACTGGCGACGAACAGGATGGGAGTGGCGCGGGTTTCGGGATCACGGCGCAGCTCGTCGGCGAGGGCGAAACCCGTGCCGTCGGTCAAACTGGTGTCAAGGACGATCGCGTCGGGCGTGCGCACGGCGATGCTGCGTTTGGCCCACGAACCTTCCGTCTCCGCCGCGATTTCATAGCGACTGTCGCGGAGCGAATCACCGATGCGACGTTGTAGATCGGGATCACTTTCCACGATCAGGACGTACCCGCTCATCAAACCATTTATACCGCGAATCGCGACGGATCGGTGACGGTCATGGACAGATCGCGGCCCGGTGGTTTAAGTACGCTTTCGTCCGACGTGTCAGATAACAACTCAACTCGACCGAGTGCCATCGACGCTGGCGCTTCAACCGCTGGCGCTTCAACCGGGCACCGGCAAAGCTCGCGTCGCCAAACTGACGTCGGCTTGTCCACGCGCACAGGGGCCTCAATATGAAAATCAGATCAACGAGCAAGTCGACAAACGGGGCCGCGAACAAGGCGACGCCCCAACATCCAGAAGCCACAGTGCCGCGTTCCGCCCGCGGTGTCGCCGAGCGAACTTCACCTCGGCGATCATTCGCCGCTGATTCCGGCCTTGCCTGCGTGGTGCTGGCAGCCGGCCAGGGAACGCGCATGCGGTCGTCCCGCGCGAAGGTCCTGCACGACTTGCTTGGGCGTCCTATGATCGCGTACCCGATCGAGCTCGGCTTGGCCCTGCGCGCGGATCCCATCGTGGCGGTGCTCGGTCACCAGAGAACGGCCGTCGAGGCCGCGCTCGGCGCCCGCCTGGGGACGAGCGGAGTCGTCGTCGTCGAGCAGACGGAGCAGCGGGGTACGGCTCACGCCCTTCGTGTCGCGCTGCCGGCCCTCCGGGGCGCGCGCGGCATCCTGCTGGTCTTGTACGGCGACGTTCCCCTCCTGCGGCGAGAAACCCTGAGCGCGCTGGTGGCCGCGGCTCGTCGGACAGGTGGCCTGGCGCTGGTGACGACGATGCCCCCCGATCCGACAGGCTACGGCCGTATCGTGCGCGATGCTCGCGGACAGGTCACGGCGGTCGTCGAGCACAAGGACGCGACCGTCGAGCAGCGCGCGATCGGCGAGGTGAACGCGGGGATTTACGCTGGACCGATCGAATTTTTCCGGCGGGCGATTCCGCGGATCGCCGCTCGGAACGCGGCGGGCGAGTACTACCTGACGGACATCGTGGCACGGGCCGCCACCACTGTCGGCGTTCGGGCAGTGCCTGCCGACTTTCGTGATGTCTCGGGCGTCAACGATCGCCGCCAGTTGGTCGACGCCGAGGCGATTCTGCGCACGCGGGTGAACGCGCGCTGGATGTCGCACGCGACCCTTCGTGATCCGACATCGACCATCATCGAGCCGGACGTGGTGGTGGGCGCGGATGTAGAGATCGGTCGCGGCGTCGCATTGCGCGGGAAAACCCGCATTGGTCGCGGCGCGCGCATCGGCGACGGGTGTATCTTGGTCGACACAGACGTGGGGGCCGATGCCGAGGTGAGGCCGTACACGGTGGCCACGGAGGCCGTGATCGGCGCGGCGGCCCTGGTGGGACCCTTTTCGCACTTGCGGCCCGGGGCTGATCTCGGGGCCGGCGCGCACGTGGGCAATTTCGTCGAGCTCAAGAAGACCAAGCTCGGGCCCGGCAGCAAGGCAAACCACCTGGCGTATCTGGGTGACGCGATCATTGGACGGAAAGTCAACATCGGTGCCGGGACGATCACGTGCAACTACAACGGCTATGAAAAGACGCAAACCATTATCGAGGACGGGGCGTTCATAGGCTCCGACACGCAACTGGTCGCGCCCGTGCGCGTCGGGAGCCGTGCGGTGGTCGCGGCGGGAACCACGGTCACCGCGGACGTGCCGCCGGGCGCGCTGGCGATCTCGCGGACGCCGCAGACGTCACGCTCCGGATATGCCGATCGGTTGGCGGAGCGCTACACCGGCCACCACGCTCGAAAGCGCACCGCCGGGCGTCGATGAGGTCCGGTTGCGCGTCGCGACCGGTGTTCACTTCCGGCCTCGAGCCGGGCGCGTACCAGTCAATTTGACAGCCTTCCGCGTGGCCCCAATCATGAACGCCTTCAGGAGGCATTCATGGCTTTGTCGATAAAGGCATACTTCGATCAAAAAGTTCCCGCCGCGCTGGCCGCCAACCCGGACAAGGCCAAGGACGTGGCGGCGGTCTACCTGTTCAAGATCGCGGGTGCCGACGGCGGGACCTGGACCGTGGATTTGGTGTCGACTCCCCCCACCTGCCTGCCTGGCCAGGTTGGAACCCCACAGTGCACGATTGACTGCTCCGACGACGATCTGCGCACGATGATCGGCGGTGGCATGCAGGCGGCCATGAGCCTGTTCTTCTCGGGAAAGTTAAAGGTCAGTGGCGATCCGACGCTCGCCACGCGTCTCACGAAGCTCTTGCAGATGGCCGAATAGGATCAGACGCCGAGCGCCGCGGCAATCTCGCCCGGCCCGAGCTCGGGACCGCGACGATGAAGCAGCAGCGCCCGCTCGAGAACGGCCTCTAACTCGCGAAAATTCCCCGGCCACGCGTACCGCTCCAGGGCCCGGATGGCCTCGGGATGCACGGCGATTGCCCGGAGTTTCTCTGCGCGCGCGGCCTGATCGAAGTCCGCCTGCCCCATCAACTCCAGAGGCACGCGGGCCTCGCGCAGGATCCGATTGCCCATCCAGATTACCGCCGGACCGATGTCCTCCTTGCGTTCGCGCAGCGGCGGCAAGCTCAGCTGAACCCGCGCCAGACGGTAGTACAAATCGTGACGAAACCGACCTGCGGCGACCTCGGCCGGCAGGTCGCGATCGGACATGGCAACTACCCGAACATCGAACCGCTTGCCTTTGACCTGCTCGGCGCCCGGTCCATTGTCGTCGTCGGCGTCCACACTCGCGGTTCCCCTTCGCTCGCAGCGGCCGGTTTTCAGAAGCCGCAATAGGACCGCCTGCACCTGGGCGGGCAGCCGAGCCGCCTCCTCGACCAAAATGGTGCCGCCATCGGCCGCCTCCGCGACGCCGGCGCGCCTCCCATTGCCACACAATAGGGACAACGCCTCGTCTTCGGGAAAACCGGCCACATCGTACCGAACCAGGGGTCCGCCCGGGCACGACAGATTCGCGAGGGCTCGTCCGAGGCCCTCCTTGCCTGTGCCGGGCTCGCCGAGCAGAACAAAATTCGTGCGGTACGGACGGTCGGACAGGCTCTCGACGATATCCAGGATGCGCGTCATCGCGGGATGCGCCGACGTCATTCGGATCAAGGTTCCAATCCAGCGCGAAGCCGCCGGATGCATCGACTTCAACGAGGGACCGGGGTCGAGCCCCCGCCGCAGCGTGGTGACTGGTTTCACGTCAGCGCTTGAACCCCAGCAACAGATCCATCGTGGCTTGATCGGCCGCGGGAAAACGGTGGTTCTCGAATTCCGCGGACTTGACCCAACGGCAATCGGCCACGCGCACGGGAGTTGGCTCGGCGGAGGCGTCGATGGATGCTTGGTAAAGTGCCAGGTCGACTGAATATCCGTCGTAGTCGTGGGTCCTGCGGGCGATACAGGTGCCCACGTTCACGTCCACGCCCACGCGCTCCCGCACCTCGCGGCGAAGGGCATCAGCCTCGCTCTCTCCCTGTTCGACTTTCCCACCCGGGAATTCCCAGAGTCCACCCAAGACCGCGCTCGGTCGCCGCTGAGTGATGAGGTACCGATCTTCGCGGGGAATAACCGCCGCGACCACACGGACGTGAGGTACAGCCATGATAATCAATCATAACCCAGCGGCGGACCCTCGTGTCGGGCTGCGTTTTGGGGCCTCGAATCGTCCACATTCCACAATCAGCCGAGGTCGAGCCGGTTGGTCAGCGCCTCGGCACCAAGATAGTCGCGTGTGCTAAGGAGAGACCATGCCCAAGCGTGTATCTCCACAGGAAGCGGCCGAATTGATGACGGCCGGATGGACCTATTTGGACGTACGGTCGATTCCGGAATTCGGCCAAGGGCATCCCACCGGCGCGGCCAACGTTCCCCTCATGCACGCGGAAGGGGGGCGAATGGTTGCAAATAGCGATTTTCAAAAAGTTGTACTCGCGAATTTTCCGCGCGACACGAAACTGGTGGTCGGCTGCAAGAGCGGCGGGCGGTCGATGCGGGCCGTCGGTGTCCTCGCCGCTCTCGGCTACGAGAATCTGGTCGATGTCCGCGGCGGATTTTCCGGCGAAAGCGACAACATGGGACGTTCGACCGCGGTCGGATGGGCCGAAACGGGGTTGCCGGTCGCCGCGCAACCCGAACCCGGACGTTCCTACGCCGACCTACAGAAGAAGACCTAACGCGCCTTCGCCCCACCCGCTTATAACTCAGGCGATCCAATAGCCAATCCAAGTACAGGGAGGTCCAGCTTTGCTGGACCGGCCACGCCGTCGAGCAGCTCCGTGGGGGTCTCGCAGGGGGCCTTCCCAGGCCCCTTGCGGCGGCGAAGCCGCGGCCACGCCGCCGAGCAGCTCCGTGGGGGTCTCGCAGGGGGCCTTCCTAGGCCCCTTGCGGCGGCGAAGCCGCATTCCTATTCGACCAGTTCGATGCCGCTGCGCGCGCACAGCGTCCGCACCATCGCGCGGCTGCGCTCATCCAGCTTGCTGTAGGATTTGGTGGCGCCCTCTTTGTCCCTGGTTGAACAGGCACAGACCGCGATAATTTGATGGGCTTCGCTCGTGCCTGGCTTCAGTTTCAGAGCACGGCGCGACAGGTCGATCGCGGATGGGCACTGCTGGTGCATCCATGCTTCACGTGCCTGTCTGATCAGGTCCGCGGCGGCGTCGGACTGGTTGCCGTCGCTCGACGGCGGCGATCCAGAAGCGGATGCCGATTCGGTGGCTGCGTTTGTCGGTACGCCGGCCCGCACCCCAGGCCCGGGCCGAACGGGGCGGGGGGCTGCTGCTCGGGGAGCGTTCGGTCGTGCTCCGGGGGCGGGCCCCGACGGTTGGGTAGCGGGACGGGCGGCCACGATTGGCGCGGGCGCAGGGGTTCGGGTGGGACCGGTCGCGGGGGAATGCGCGGCGACCGCGGTCGGAGGCGCCACCGCCGGTGCCGCGGCGGGGGGGGACGGGACCCGCGCGAGAGGCCGCGGCTTGCACTTCCTCGCGATGTCCCTTGCTTGTCTGTTTTCGGGGTCGAGTTGCTGAATTTTTTCAACCTCGGCATTCGCTTCGTCGCAACGGCCCTGGGCGCGCGCCGCATCCGCGAGCTCCAGATGCGCCGCCAGGAACAGCGTCTTGACCCCTTCTAGAGCCGGTTCGGCGCGACTCTTGTAGACACTTTCCGTTGGGATCTCGTCGTACCGAGACATCGCGACGTCCGGTTCCTTTTCGGCCACGGCCTTCTGGAACGAAACCAGGAGTTCGGCGCTGCGCCGTTCAAGGTCCACCTTCCGCTTCAGGTCCACCGCTTGCGCCATGATCGCGGCTCCTTGGGGACCTTCGGCCGGCCGGCTCAGCAATAGATCCAGGGCGCTCACCGCCTTGTCCCAGTTCTCGGCGGCCACGGCGGTCGTCGCGTCCGCGAACAAGGTGGTGGGGGCGGGGCCGGTCGGTGCCTGGGGTGCCGCAATCGCGACCATGGGCGCCGGTCCGGGTTGCTTCTTTCCCTGAAGCGCGAAGACCAGGATCGCGGCCAGTACGATTCCTCCCCCCCCGGCTGCCGCGACCTTCAGATTCCGGCGCGATTTGGGGGCGAAGTCACTTGGATCAAAGGTCCAATTTTCCAAGGGGCCGACGAATCGCAGCTTGACGTGCCCCAATTCGACGACGTCTCCCGGTTGAACTTCCACGCGTTCGTAGGATTCACCCGCGACGCGGACACCGTTCGCGCTCTGCAGATCTACAACCGTGTACCGATCGCCGTCACGAACGACCTTGGCGTGGTGCCGCGAGATCGAAGCGTGATTCAAGATGACATCGTTTTCCTCGGTCCTTCCAATCACCAGCGAGGGACGGTCGAGGCGAAATTCCATCCCAGCCAGATCCGTCGAGACAACGACCAACCGCGCCGGGACGGCGGCGGTGATATTGGGCGCGCGCCCTTGTTCCTCCAGCGTGCGCAGCGGCATCGTCGGCGCGGCGTCCAGATGAGGAGAGACCATTGGTCGGGGTTGAGCCGACGCCGAGGCGGAAGCCGACGCCTCGGCGGCCGCCGCGAGCGTCGTGGGCAGGCCGGGGACCGTGGGCGGCACTGCGTCCACCACCGCCTCCGATCGAATGGCCAGCTTGTAGTCTCCGATCTGGACTTGGTCACTATTTCGCAGCGCCGTCGGCGCCGATATGCGCACGCCATTCACGCGCACGCCCGTGTAGCTGGAGAAGTCCTCGACGCAGATCTCGCCGTTTACCTTGAACAAGCGTGCGTGTCGCCGGGAGACATTCCGTTCGGTCAGACGGATGGTGTTTCCCTCTTTGCGACCGATGGTCAGCTCGTCCCGTACCAAAGGGACGACGGTCGTTCTCCCCTCGTCATCCTCGATGATCAGCTTGTGCATCCGGTCCGGTCCGTCCGCCGACGTCTCAAACTCTATCCGTGGCTCGGATGATGGTCAAGCCAGCCCACTTTCAAAAACCGTGTGATCTCCGTTAAGTCCACCGGCACCCCAAGGCATGCGGGGCGGATGCATGCGCCCCATCGATCCCTATCTGATCAGGACCAAAGAGGCCGCAATCACGATGGCCATCCCCACGATAAAAGCGGCCACGACGATGGCCACCGCGACATTCTTGTTCTCCTCAAGTTCCTTGCGAACATTGTAAGGGGTTACGAACTCCCAGACGTAGTAGCCCACAATCAGCAGGATGATGCCGACGAACCCGAAGATCGAGACGTCGATCAGCAGGCGCCACATCGGCAGTGGCTGAACCTGCGCGGCGATCACGTTGGAGGCATCCATGCCGATCGAGGCGTCACACGCTCCGCAGGTCGGGATACGTGGTCAACAGATCGGTTTGCGTCAGCGAATCGTGGGGATCGGCTGGTGTCCAGATGACCTCCAACCCGAGCAGCCCCGCGGCCGCGACGCCTCCCAATTGTCCGAGGACCAGATCGACGTCGGCGCGATCGTCGATCGCCTTCCAGTTTTCGAGCGGCGTTCGGGTCGCGACGACGATCGATACGACGACGAACTCCAGGGCCTCCCGACCTTCCTCGGCGGGGGACTCCGAGCGAAGAACACGTCCGTCGGCGCCACGCACGCGTTCCACTTGGAACCGCGAACGCTCCGAAAGCGCTAACCCATTCATCCTGGTTTCGGCGTTGGTCAGGGACATCGGACCACTCGACTCCACCGCCGCCGCCCGAATGGAATCCTTCTCCCGCATCAATTCGAGGGCGGTCTGCTGCAGCAACGTCGCAAGTCCGGCCTCGGAATTGGTGTCTCCCTCGGCGGCGAAGCGCGCCAGCCGATCTTGGATCCCGCGCGCCGACCGTCCGAGCGCGACCTGCAGGCGATACACGTACGCGCGGCCCGAGATCGCCGCGGATTCACTGTCGTCGGAACCGTTGTTCAGGCCCCAGCCGCCACCGCTCCGATAGTTCCGCGCGACTCGTACGATGGAGAACGCAGCGACACCCAACACCGCCAGGACCATCAGGGAGCCAAAACCGCCGCCATAGCCCATGCCGCCCCAGCCCCATCCGAAACTCGGCAGGAAGAAGAAGCTCGGTCGGCTGCCTCCTCCGTAACCGTACCCGTAGCCGCTACGTGGTGCGCTGCTGAAACCACCGCCGTTGCGAAACATGCGGCCCCCGAAACTTCCGCCAGATCGAGGACCCGCCAACGCATCCCCGGACGGCAACAGCAGCAAACCAAGAAGAAGGACGACTCCCGCCCAGGCGGCAAGCAGGCGTCGCCGACGCGGATTTCGAGGCGGGAACGGAATAACCATTTGGTTGGAAGTCTAGTACCCGCGAGGAGGAGGGGCAACGCTATCGACCTGGTTGACCAGGCGGACGTCGCGGACGAACACCAGTTCGCCCGCCAGAACACCGAAAAATGTGTTTTCGATTCGCCGATGCTGATTTAATCGGTGCGGTGAGCGCACGTGTGCCGGCGGTATCCGAGGGACAGATGATCATGGACGCCGTTGGGGCGGCCGGATTTTCACAAATCGGCTTGTCTCGACAGGGCCGTCCGGTCATGGGCCGCCTCTTCGAGCCCACGGTGGGGGATTCGGTCCCGTCCGTAGACGGCGCATCGGAGCCAAAGCCCGCATTGCTGCTGGTCGGCGGGATTCACGGGGATGAACCAGCCAGTGTGGAGGCACTGATGGAGCTGGTGGCGCGCCTTTCATCTTCGGAGCTTTGTCTGCAGGACAGGACGGTGATGATCTTGCCGGCGCTGAATCCCGATGGTTTGGTCCTGGGGCGAAAAAACGCCGCCAGCGACGTCGACTTGAATCGCAACTTCCCGGCGCGCAATTTTACTCGAGAGCACGCCCCGGGATATGACCCGGGCCCGTCCCCCCTGTCGGAGCCGGAGGCGGCTCTTTTGGCCCGGGTCGTCGAAAAACAATGCATCGGGGCCGTGGTCGCCGTTCATGCCCCTTTTGCTTGCGTCAACTTCGACGGGCCCGCTTCGGCCTGGGCCCAGGCGGTGTCGGGCGCGTGCGGTTGGCCGGTGCGGGCGAACCTCGGCTATCCCACGCCTGGATCGCTCGGGAGCTGGTTGGGCGTCGATATGAACCTGCCGGTGCTGACGTTGGAGCTGCCACCCGGACCGCTGGGGGCTTTCCGCGGTTCTGCGGTTGCTGCACTGAATCGGGCGTGTACCTGCCCCGACGATATCATCTGGTCCCGGGATGGGGCGCGGGACCCCGCGTAAGATCGGGACTAAGGCTGCCATGCAGGCGGTGAGCAAGACCGCGGAGAAGACGGCGGCGACGACCGCGGAGAAGACGGCGACGACGACCGCGGAGAAGACCGCCGCCACGACTGCGGAGAAGACGGCGGCGACGACCGCGGAGAAGACGGCGACGACGACCGCGGAGAAGACCGCCGCCACGACCTCACAAGATCGCCGTCAGGGTCATAAGATCCGCTGTCAACCCGCCCGAAATCGGTTAGTATCAGGAGCTTCACCGATTTCGGCCCTCCCCGCATTTCCGCAATTTGTTGCCCCAACGCTTGGTCATGGACAAGGATCTCGAGCGCAGTTTTTTGGAGACGCTCTCCCACGGTCTCGTTTCCCTCCCCTTCGATCTGAAGGTCTTGCTGGAGGCGGTGTCCGATTCCGATCTCGAGCATGGCGTCAGGGAAATCGCTGCCGCCGCGGTTGTCCACATCATCAACCCCAAGGACGGGAACGTGGATGCAGCGGCCCGGCACGCCGAGGATGTCGTATTGCTGAGACTGGCTCTGGCCAAGATCGCGGCCGAAGGGGGACAGGACGCAGCCACGTTTCGCGAGCGATTCTCCGAGAACTACGCGCATCTAGATGAAGAGCTGAAGATTTTTCGCGGCGCCTTGGGAGATCTCGTCGACTGGCTGGACGGCCGATGGGGACTGCTCTTGAAGGCCGTCTACGCCAAGAAGAAGATCTCCACCTTCGTGGACGACGAGGAGGTAGGAACCTTCCTTTACGACGAAGGCTCGAAGTTTGGGACGAACTACCCCATCTCGGAGAAGTCGTTGGCGGGACGCCTGAAGCAGGCGCAGCCCATCGTGGACCACCTGATTCGCAAGCGCGAACAGGACAAGAAGAAGATCACCTTCTCGGCGTAGTGGCCGTATCGCCGGGACCCGTCCGCGGATGGTTGGCTAGTTGGTTTGAAAGATGGCTTCGCTCGCTTCCCCGGCCGGGTTGCTGACTGGCGGCCCAGACGGGCTGTTGGAACTTGCCCGTTTGGTGGCGACGGACGGAAGTCTGCCCGATCCCGCAATCACGGAAGCCGCCCGGACCGCTGCGCCCGGACTCCTGGCAGTGGGGCCCGATCGGCTGAGAACCGGGATCGAAGCCGTCATCATGAGCCGTAGCCTCGACTTGGGCCTGCAGTGGATGCACGACAGCGGTGTGTTGAAGGCCGTGTTGCCCGAGCTGGAGGCGACCGTCGATTTCTCGCAGGAGGCGGGCCGTCGGCACAAGGATGTCTGGGAACACACCAAGCAGGTGGTACGGCAGTCCGTTCCCTCGCCCGCCGTGCGTTGGGCGGCCCTGTTGCACGACGTGGGCAAGGTCCCGACGCGCGTTTTGTTACCCGACGGGCGCGTGACCTTTCACCGGCACGCGGAGATCGGCGCCCGGATGTTCGATCCCATTGCCAAGCGATTGGGATTCGACCGCTCTCTTCGGCAAAAGATCCGCTTTCTCATTCTGCATCACCTGCGCGCCAACGCGTATCACTCGTCCTGGACGGACGCGGCCGTGCGGCGCTTCGACCATGAGATGGGCGGCGAGCTGGACGATCTGCTTGACCTGTCGCGCGCCGACGTTACTTCGCGGCGGCCCGGCCGCCGGCAGGAGGCAGTGGCCAACATCCATGCCTTGAAGGAACGAATCCTGGCCATTCGCGAGCTGGACGCACGCATACCGCCACTGCCGCCTGGACTCGGGAACGCAATCATGGAGGCGTTCGGATTGCCACCGTCACGCCGCATCGGAGATATTCGCAAGCTCTGCCACGACGCCGTCGAACGTGGAGAGTTGGAGGAACGCCGCGACGCCGACTACTACGTGGACTACCTCCGCCGTGCGGGCGTCACCGGGTAGCGTGCCCCTCGCGGCCCGGTCGTCAGGCGACAGGCGGGGCCTCGCCCCGAGGTGCCTTGCGTCTATCGCTATGGGCGTGACGATGAGAGCCTGCGGCCCACTGGTCGCGATCCTGTTTCGGATTCGGCGGTGGCCACGCTGGCGCGCGCGACCTTCACTCGCAGGCGCGTCAGAACGACCAACCGATGTTGATGGTCAAGACGCGAGGGCGCGGCGGCGCCCGCCGAGACGACCACGTCCGAAGTGGCGCTAACGGTCTGCACAATTAGAGCACCGAGGCTGCACATCTTGAGAGTGCCACCCGCCGCCGACCGCGGGATCTCACGGTCCTGGGTGGGGGCATGTGGGTTGCAGACCATGCCTCCCGAGGTGGGCTCAATCTCGAAGACCCACGTTCGTCTCGAAGGAGGGTACCGATTTGTCAAACGCCCGAACAACAATGACCTGCATCATCGCGCTCCTGGCGCTGGCCGCCGCATCGTCCGGACCTGCGGGCGCCCAGACCGCGGTTAGTCGCGCCACCGTACCGCTCAGCTTTCTGCAGCGGGCGGTGCCCCGAACCGCGCGCTCGGCCGATGCCTTCACGAAAGTGGGAATCAAGAAGAGCGGAGCCGGCAACGGCGCGGGCGCCCTGTCGAGGACATCGGGCGTCGCGCCGGCCTTCGACACGATTCCTTACTGGACGGGACAATTCTCGGTTTCCGGATTCGATTCCGCAGGGAGCCCACAATCCACATGGAGCTACAACATGGTCGGCACCCAGCCGGAATCTTGCCGCAAGACCACGATCGGAGCTCCCATCGTTCCCGTCACCCTCGATTTGCTTGGACCTGGCGGTAACGTCGCCAACCCAGCCGGTATACCGTTCACGTTTTCAGCCGACGCAACTCTGGCGAAAACGGTCGTTAATTCGCCCGTGTACCAGCCGTTCACGTATACGTCTGGTACAGGTCAGTTCAACGACCAAATGATGCGGGCACAGTTCTGGAATCGCATTCGTCAGGGCGCTGACGACGGCTGGCACGTGACGCTGGCGCCGCAGGTGAAGAGCGCGCGACGCATGCAGATTCCCTTCGGCTCCTGGTACGCCGTGGCCGACGGGGCGGGGCGCCCCGTGGCGGCGCTCGTCGACGTAGACGTTTTTGCTGGGTTGTTGTTTCCGCTAACCGCGCCCCCCGACGATACGACGATCATCGGCGCCGCGGAGCTCGCCGGGGATATCACGACGCGCGACATTTCGACATTCCTATTCAACAACGTGTTTCTATTTATCGGGGGTGACGTCAACAATTGCTGCATCATCGGGTTTCACGATTACGATGCCGAGCCCGGAGACGCAAAGAACGGAAATCACGATCGGCGGTATGTCATGAATTTCGCGAGCTGGATAACGAACGGCTTGCTGCCCTCGGGAATCGGAGACGTCACCGCCATTAGCCATGAGATGTCTGAGATTTTCAACGATCCCTTTGGCGACAACACCACGCCCTGGTGGCTCTCCAGCGATCCCCGCTCCGGCAACCAGCTCTGTCAAAATGACCTCGAGAGCGGGGACGTCATCGAGGTGCTGAGCACCCCGGTCTTTCCCATCTCCATGCACGGGCGGACCTATCATCCTCAAAACGAGGCGCTCTTTCCGTGGTTCGCAAATCAGAGCCCCTCATCCGCGAATCTCGGCGCCTACAGCTTCCCCGACGAGACGGTCCTCACTGCTCTGTCGCCGAGCTCGCTTTTGCCCGGTTGCGTACCCGCCAGCCCTTGATCCGCTGCCCGCGCTGCGGGTGGATCGCTCTGCGATCGTCACGCAGCTCCCACCCGCGGAGGCGCGGGCCAAACGCCTGGTGCAAGCGGGAGAGGCGCAGACCGGACCTGCCCGGAGCTCCGATTCACACCAGCGCCTAGTCCCAGTCGCCGGCCTTCTCCAAGGGTTCGTCGCGCTCGAAGTGTTTCAAGTTCCTCTTGCGCCGAAGCAGCTCGCGCACCTGGTTCACGAGAAAGGCGACCGACCCCATGGCCGTGAGCGTGACGGCGATTCGGGCGGGAAGTGGCATGGCGACAGTCTGGATCGGCTTTCGGTTGCGCACCAGTGATGTCAGATTTGACCGGATATGCCCGAGTTGCCAGATCTCGTCCGAGTCGAACGCGTGCTGCGCGAAAGGGTGGTCGGTCGCCGCGTGATCGCCGCGCGCACCGGCGATCCGACGGTGCTAAGAGTGATGGTGCCCGAGGATTTCCCCCGCAACCTCGTGGGGGCTGCGGTAGCGAACGTCGAGCGGCGGGGTCATTTCATGCGTTTCAGTTTCGACCGCGACTTGTGTCTGGTCGTGAACGCGATGCTGGCCGGCCGCTACAAGCTGCTGCCGGCGGGGGTGGCGGCTCGGGAAAAGGATCCCGTCGCCCTGGGACTGGCGATGGCGTTCGATGACGGGACCGAACTGCGTTACGTCGACGACAAACGCATGGGTAAGGTTTACGTTGCCCGCACGACCGACGAAGGAAGCATTCCGGGTTACGGGGATCTCGGCGTCGACATTTTGTCGAACGCGTTCGATCGCCCCCGATTCTTCGCGCTGTGCCGGTCGCGTCGCGACCAGGTACGGATGTTCTTGATGGATAAGCGGGCTC
The DNA here is from genome assembly GCA_017881245.1 of Pseudomonadota bacterium. GTDB lineage: Bacteria > Myxococcota_A > Polyangia > Fen-1088 > Fen-1088 > FEN-1088. The sequence continues at coordinate 9,622 of JADGRC010000229.1, read as the reverse complement.
TGGCGTCGATTGGCAATGCCTACGCCGATGAGATTTTGTTCGCCGCGCGGATTCACCCCAAGTCGTTCGTGCGCGACCTCGCAGGCGACGATCGGGAGCGTCTGTTCGTCGCGATTGGCCGAGTCCTCCGCGGCGCGATTGACGAGATTCAGCGCCGCAATCAGCCGATCGACGTCAAGGTGCGTGATTTCTTGGCCGTGCGCGGACGCGACGGGCAGCCCTGCCGTGTCTGCGGTACGACGATCCGCGCCGTTCGCGTCGGCGACGGGGATGCCTGCTTTTGTCCGAACTGCCAGCCGGCGACACGGCGTTTGTTCGTGGACTGGGGACGTTTGCCGGCGTCCGGGATCAGCGTTCGGCCGGCGTCGCCCTCCGAAGTGAAGGTGGCGCCGCCCCCTGCAGCAAATGAAACAAAGCCACCGCGCCGGCGGTCGCGACGTTCAGCGAATCGGCGCCCGCGGCCATCGGGATCGTGATCAACTGATCGCAGGCATCGCGAGCACCCGACGAGAGGCCCGGTCCCTCCGAACCCAGAAGCAGCGCGAACTTCGACGGGCGATCGACCACGGAAAGGGGCGTGGCATGGAAGCCCAGAACGGCACCGAACACCGTGAGGCCGAGCCGCCTCTTCAGCGCCAGCACGTCCTCGGGCCACGCGGTCAGTCGCACGATGGGCAACATGAACGTCGCGCCAATCGCGACGCGAATGGCCTTGCGGTAGAAGGGATCCGCGCAGCGGGGCGACAGCACCAGAGCGTCGGCGCCGAAGGCCGCTGCGTTGCGGACCGATGCGCCCAAGTTGTCGGCATCGACCAGATCTTCGAGCACGACGATCGCCCGCGCCGTTTCGGGGACAAGTGACGACGGCGGCCGTTGCCCCACCGCCAGGCAACCCCGGTGTACGTGAAAACCCGCGATGTCGTTCAGCAGTGCCTGGTGGGCGACATAGACGGGGCACGCGATCGCGTGCAGCTCGGCGCCAAGCGACGTCCAGCGCGACGGCGTGAGCAAGACCGAGTGAATTTCAAGGCCACTCGCGAGCAGTCGGCGCACCACCCGTTCACTCTCGGCAATGAACCGACCGCCCTCCGCGCTGAGATCGCGATCCTTCAGGTGCCGATAGTCCGCCAGGCGCGGATCGTCGATATCGGTGACGGTGATGGGCACGATGGGTGATCGCGTCGCCAAGTCTGCTCAACCCGAGGCCACGGCTCAGACGGTTGCGCGTCCGAACACGTCCGAAAAATGACGACGGACACTTTGCTTGACGTCGGCCATCTCGATTTGCCGCCCGAGCACCTCGCAAATCGATCCCATGACGCCCGCCCCCAAGCCGCACGGGTTGATCGCCGCGAAGCGGGCCAGATCCGTCGAAACGTTCAACGCGAATCCATGCAGCGTCACCCAGCGTTTGACGGCGACGCCGATAGACGCAAGTTTGCGAGCGGTCTGGCCGGGGCGCGGCTCGGTCCACGCGCCGGTCCATCCCGGGTTACGCCCCGCCGCGATTCCGAAGTCCGCGAGCGCTCGCAGCAACGTCTCCTCCAGGTTGCGGAGATACACATGCAGATCCCGCTCCTCCGGCCGTAACAGCAAGATGGGGTATCCGACCAACTGCCCCGGACCGTGATACGTCACGTCGCCGCCGCGCTCGATTTCGAACGTCGGGATCGTGCCCACGTTCACCAGATTCTCGGCATGCGATCCCCGGCCGAGAGTAATCACGTCCGGGTGTTCCACCAGAATCAGTGTATCGGGAACCTCGTCACGCTGGCGGGCGACGAGCAGCTCGCGTTGCATCGTCCAGACCTCCGCGAAGTCGCGCATTCCCAGATCGAGCAGACGGGTCGGGTACACGGTCGAAATCTACCAGACGGAGACGGCTACCCATTCCGAGGCGCGGGCCCTGGATGGCCGGTGACCGCCGACACGGCGACTGCCTGTCGCGGGGTCGGCAGACCCAGACCCAGCCCCCAGACCTCAGATTCACGTGCCGCGCGTCCGGATTCGGGGCAGACTGCCCAGATGCGCAACTTTCTGATCCACTGGTTCATCACGGCGATTGCCCTGGCGGTGGGAGCACGACTGATCCCGGGAATTCACGTCGGATCTCTGCCGGTTCTGTTGATCTCGGCCCTGGTTCTGGGGGTCGTCAACGCATTCATTCGGCCTGTCTTGTTGGTGTTGACGTTGCCGATCACGATCCTGACATTGGGTCTCTTCTACCTGGTGGTCAACGGGATCGCCTTCGGGCTAGCAGCGGCTCTGGTCCCGGGATTCACCGTGGCTTCGCTGGGATCGGCCGTGGCAGGCGCTTTGGTGGTGGGTCTGGTTTCTTGGGTGCTCGGGTGGCTGCTTCGTCCCCCTGCCGTCACGGGATGACGATGCTGGTGAGGCACTGCAGGGTCGTCTCGATGTGGAACGTGGACGCCGAGGTGTGCCGTTCAGCTTGGAAAATATCCATGCGATAGGTGTGGCCGGGCGTGATGCCGAGCGCCGCCGCCTGTTGATCCATGTTCACCATCCCGGTTTCGGCCGCGTGTACGCCCCCGAGATCCAGGGCCAGACGGCCGTTCACGAACAGCCACAGATCGTCGTCGCCCCGAAACGTGAATTGCTCGCCGCCGCGATAGGGAAAGTCGAAATGAACTTCGGTGGTGAAGTGAAAATTGTGTGACTGATACTGGTTTCCAAACCCCATGTCATCGATGGGAAAGTAAGCGTCGTTGTCGTACACATACGTTCCCGGCCGCGCCGGGTCTGCCGCAAGCGTGATCTCGGATTCGATGCGCACGTTGACGTCCGGCGTGTCCCGGTACCACTCGTTGAACGCATCGGGACCGTTCGTGATCGCCGTTGGCCCGGCCGGCGCATAGACGGGCTTGCCGTCGGGCCCCAACATGGCCGCAACGATTCCCTTGACGTCGCCGATCACGTACTCGAAATCCGGATGTTTGGGCTCGCCATTTGGTCCTGGAAAACCTCTGAAGTCTCGAACCACCGTTTGCAGCAGATGCGAACACGCCGCGCCGTCCTCGTTGCCGCTGACGGCGTCGGAGACGACGAGATCGGCGTTTCGCAGCGAAATGTCGCCCACGGTTTCGCCTCCATCGTAACCATGCCCTCCACCATTTCCACCGTTGATCTCCATGGATGGACCGCCGTGGAATGAACATCCCCCCACAAGAAACGCGGCGGACCACGCGAGGATTCTCAAGCGGTCGGACAGCCGTTCGGAGGAAGAGGTACTCGGGTTCATCGCACTTGGTTCAACCATGGGTTCGCTCCGAAGCACACCAGGACAAGGCAATCAGTCGGCTGATCCTGCAGAAACTACATGCCGCAGTCGGTCAGCGGTTCACGATGTGGATGGCCTCGCCGAGGCTCGCCTTGGCGGCTTCCATGATCGCTTCGGGAAGGGTCGGATGGGCATGGATGGTGAGGGAAAGGTCATCCGCCAGGGCGCCCATTTCGATAGCGAGCGCCGCCTCGGCTATCATGTCCGATGCGCCATTGCCCACCACATGGATGCCCAGGACCTCCCTGCTGCCTGCGTCGATGACGACCTTCACGAAGCCATCCGTGTCGGCGTTCGCTATGGCGCGGCCGAGCGCGGCGAACGGAAACTTGCCAATCTTGACCTTGCGTCCCAACTTCTGCGCCTCGTCGGCGGTAATGCCCACGGTCGATATCTCGGGATCGCTGAAGATCACGGCTGGTATGCAACGCACGTCCATCTCGGCGCGGTGGCCGGCGATGACCTCGGCCACGACCTCGGCCTCGCGGGAGGCTTTGTGCGCAAGCATGGGCTGACCGGCGAGATCGCCGATGGCGTAGATACCGGGCACATTCGTGCGCATGGAGCGGTCGACGGGAACGAATCCGCGTTCGACGCGGACGCCTAGCGCTTCCAGGCCCAGACCCTCCGAGTTGGGACGCCGCCCGACGGCCACCAGGATCTTGTCGGCGTCGATCTGAACGGATTCTCCCTTGTCGCCGTCGCCGGTTTGCAGGGTCACCACGGCGTGACTGCCCTTGTCCACCCACGACTTGGCCTTGGCACCCGTCAGGACATCCACTTCCAGTTTCCTAAGCTTTCGCGCCACCACCTGAGCAAGTTCCGGATCGGTTCCCGGAAGGATTGCCGGCAGGGCCTCGATCACCGTGACGTGGGAGCCGAGCTTGGCGTAAAGGGTCCCAATCTCGATGCCGATGTAGCCGCCGCCAATCACGACCAAGCGGCGCGGAATCTCCAAGAACGCGAGCGCGCCCGTGGAGTCGACCACCCGAGCACCGTCGAACTTGAAGCCGGGAATCTCGATGGGCCGCGATCCGGTGGCCAGGACGATGTTGTCGGCATGGACTGTCGTCGTCCGTGGCTTGCCGTCGTCGACGCCAGGCGATCCAACTGCCGGTCCGGCCGCCGATCGCACTTCGACGGTGTGGGGGCCGGTCAGCTTCGCGGTTCCGGCGAGGTAGTCGCAGCCGTTGCTCTTCAACAACTGGCGCACGCCACCGGTCAACTTGCCGACGACATCGCTCTTCCACGCCTGCATCTTCGTCATGTCGACGCGAATGTTGTCGCCGAGGATACCCATGTCGGCGCCGTGTTTCAGCTTGTCGAAGTACTTCGACGCCGTGATCAGCGCCTTCGACGGAATACAACCGACATTCAAGCAAACGCCGCCGGGTTGGTCCTTCTCGACGACCAGCGATCTGACCTTCAGTTGCCCAAGGCGGATGCCGGCGACGTAGCCACCTGGGCCCGCGCCTATGACCAGGGCTTGAACGTGAGCTTCAACGGGTTGGGGCATCTCTGGCGATACAGATCAACGCTGCGGCGAACGGATCACCCGTTAGAGCTGGGAGGTCTTGTCGAGGTTTTCCAGGATGTCGTACGTGCAGTCCGTCGTAGCCAGGGAGGTGACTGGGGTCGTGCTCACATCCACGTCAGCCAGCACAACCTTGGCGCTGGCGATGAGCTGCGCTCCAGGAGCCTTTCCCTTGACCGGGGCCTTGAGGTTGAAAACCCATGACGTCGGCGTGATGACGAGGAGCGTTCGGACGGTATCCCCGGTCGTTGGATCCGTGGACGTGTTGACGCTGACCGCGCAAGACGTCGGCATGCCGGTGAGCGGATCCGGATTCGCCACCGAAGACGTGCCTTTCTTCGGAACCACGTTGTACGAGAACTGACAGTCGCCTGGACCGGCGGATTCGTAGAGATCGGCGACCGTTCCGGGCTCCATGATCACATCCGTGAACAGAGGAAAGTCGATGTCGATCGCCTGCGCGGGCATTGGGTCGGGGCAGACCAGGTGGAAACTGTTGGTTAGCGTCGTGTCTGCGGTCAGTTTCCATCTGCCGGTGTACTCTTCGAACGGCTCAGCGCTATCCGTGCTGCTGCTGCATCCGGATGCGAGACCCGAAGCCCCCAGCGAGACCAAGGCGATGAAGCATGCCAAGCGCGGGCGAGAGCCCATGTTGGGATGCGTCGGGGTGTACCGGTCGTCATGGTTCTGCATGTGGTGGTCCTTTCTACTCGGGCCAGAGACTACCGCAACTCACCGTCGGCACCAATGTCGGGTCTGCCCGCTATATCGGTCGTGCGCGAATTCGCTCCAGATCCGCTAGCTGTTCCTCCAGCGTCCGCGGCGGTTGCGCGTAGACGTCTTCGATGAGGGAGCGCAGGGGGGGCGGCGGCTGACCTTCCGTGGCGGCGATGGCGTCCTTGATGTCCCGACCAATCTCGTCCCGCATCCGGACTTCCCGCGCGTCGTCGAAAATACCCGCCGCTTTCAGCCAGGCGCGGAGCCGAATCAACGGTTCTTTCGCCGCCCAGGCTTCGGTGTCGGACGCGGATCGGTAACGAGCGGGATCGTCCGACGAGCTGTGCGCCCCAAGGCGATAGGTGACCGCTTCTATCAGGGTCGGTCCTTCGCCCCGGCGCGCGCGGTCGACCGCCTCGCGGACCGCGGCGTACAAGGCAAACACGTCGTTTCCGTCGACACGCACACCCGGGAGCCCGTACGCCAGTGCCTTGACGGCGAACGTCTCGGAACCCGACTGCGCGGTCGCGGGCGTGGAAACCGCCCACTGGTTGTTCACGCAGACGAACACCACCGGCGCCTTGAAGACCGCGGCGAAGTTCACGCCCGTGTGAAAATCCTCCGCGCTGGTCGCCCCCTCGCCGAGGTACGCCAGGACCACGGTCGGGTCGCGTTTCATCTTTGCCGCCCAGGCGATTCCCGTCGCCTGCGGCAATTGCGTCGCCACGCAAGAGGACATCGGCAGAAATCGCAACGCGCGCGGGGTCGTCGGATGAACGGGCATTTGCCGGCCTTTGCCGATGTCGTCGACGTTGCCGAGCACCTGAGCGATGTATGCGCGAAGGGGCAGACCGAGGTAAAGAGCCGCCCCGCCCTCGCGATGCGACGGAACGACCCAATCGCTCGGACCGAGCGCAGCCACGGGAGCGATGACCGATGCCTCCTGTCCCCGCGCTTCGGCATAAAATCCGACGCGACCCTGACGCTGCATGGTCATCAGGCGCTCGTCCAGCATCCGTATCAGGAGCATGCCCCGGTACATCGCCAGCCAGGTCGCGGGTTCGACCGATGGGACATCGGCGGTTCGGGCTCGGCCGTCGGGCGCCAAGATCGACAGAAGGCCGGTGGCGCGGGCGAGGTCGGCGTCGCTGTAGATCTCGACGAAATCCGCACCCACGTCGCCCATGCCAGCCCGGACCTTGGAAGGCTGGTGCGCCGCTGTCGGAGCTGCCTTCGTCCTTGGCGGCGCCGTGTTCCCTGTCTCCGTTGCCGTCATCGCCACCGTCGGGGCCTGCGACGAGGGCTTCACAGGACCTTTGGATTTCTCGTCCGCCATCGTTCAGACCAAGTCGACGAGCAACAAGTCGGGGCTCTCCAAAGCGGCCTTGATTTCGGCGACGAAACGGGCGGCGTCATAGCCGTCTACGATGCGATGATCGACGGAGATGGACAGGTTCATCATGTCGCGCAACATGATCTGATCACCGACGGCGGCCGGGCGTTTGGCTATCTTGTGTACGCCCAGGATCGCGACTTCGGGAAAGTTGATGATGGGGGTGGCGAGCAAGCCGCCGAGCAGGCCGAGGCTGGTGATCGTGAACGTCGATCCCGAAATGTCTTCTCGGGTGGCCTTACCCGTGCGTGTCGCGTCGGCGAGGCGATCGATTTCCTTGGCCAGAGCGACGAGCGACCTGCGCCCGGCATCGCGGATGACCGGCACGATCAGCCCGCTGTCGGTGGCCGTCGCCAGCCCGATGTGGTGGGCGCGCCGTTGCACAATCTCGCCCGCGGCCTCGTCCAGCGTCGCGTTAAGCTGTGGAAACTTCGTCAAAGCGCCAACCGTCGCTTTTATAATGAACGGCAGATACGACAGCTTCACGCCCCGCTCGGCCAGACGGGCATTCGCCTTGGCACGGACGGCCACCAGATCCGTGCAATCGACTTCCTCGACGTAGGTGAAGTGCGCGGCCGTGTGTTTGGAATGAACCAGACGCTCGGCAATCTTCTTTCGAACGCCCCGAAAAGGAAGGCGGACGTCTCCCGCCTCCGAGACCGTCTCGCTCGCTGGAACCGCGGCCTTTCCGGCCGTGCCTGGCGCGGTCTCCCCCCCCGGGGCGCCCCTTAGTTGTGCGCGCACGTCGTCCGATGTGATACGCCCGGCGGGGCCGGTCCCGCGCACTTGCCGGATGTCGACACGCAAGTCACGCGCCAGTTTTCGCGTGGCGGGGGTTGCCAGCACCGTGGTGTCGCGCGACTCGGTTTCGCCGCCGGTTCCGGTGGTGTACGCGACCGCTTCGTGCCCGTCCGGTCCCACGTTCGCGGTCCCCTTCCCTGAGACCGCCGCGGCAGCCGCCGATGGTGGCGATGATGGGGAATGTCCGGGCGACATCGCCGCTCCACCATCATTGTTGAGCTCAATCGTGATCAAGACCTTGCCGACGGGACAGATTTGTCCCTCGGCGTACATGCGCTTGCCGATCTTCCCGGCGCGGGGCGCAGGAATCTCGACCGTGGCCTTGTCGGTCATGATCTCAACCAGCGGTTGATCCTCGCTGATGGTGTCGCCCTCGTTGACCAACCACTTGACGACCTCTCCTTCGACGACACCCTCGCCAATGTCCGGCAGCTTGAACTCGTAGATCATGCGCCCGTTCAACCTAGAAGTTCACCACGCGTCGCACGGCATCCAGAATGCGATCCGCGTCGGGCAGATACTCGTGTTCCAGCGTATACGGGAACGGCGTATCGAATCCCGTGACGCGCAAGATGGGCGCTTCCAAGTGCAGTATCGCTCGCTCCTGGATGGTGGCGGCCAGCTCCGCGCCAAAGCCACACGTGCGCGGCGCTTCGTGCACGACCACCACCCGGCCCGTCTTCTTGACCGACTTCAGGATTGCGTCGACATCGAACGGCAACAACGTTCGCAAATCGATGATCTCCAAATCGTAGGCGCCGTCCACGGTCTTGGCTTTCTCCGCGGCTTCGATGCACGTGTGGACCATCGCCCCCCACGACAGGATCGTGACCTGTCTGCCCTCGCGCACGATCTTGGCTTCGCCGATGGGGATCGTGTAGTCGCCCTCGGGCACGTCACCGCGAGCGGCCCGGTAGACGCGCTTGGGCTCCATGAAGATCACCGGATCCTCGTCGCGGATGCTGGACAGCAGCAGGCCCTTGGCGTCGATCGGGTTCGACGGCATAACGACCTTTAGCCCGGGGACGTGACTGAAGAGCGCTTCGGGCGACTGCGAGTGGTAGTGGCCCCCTTTGATGCCGCCGCCAACCGGCGTTCGAATGACGAGCGGTGCCGGATACTGGCCCCCCGACCGGTACCGCATCTTTGCCAGCTCGTTCACGATTTGGTCGTACGCAGGGTAGATGAAATCGGCGAACTGGATTTCGGGGACGGGACGCAGGCCGTATAGAGCCATGCCGATCGCGGTTCCCACGATTCCGGACTCGGCGAGAGGCGTGTCTATGCACCGCTCGCCGCCGAACTCTTCGTAAAGCCCGGTCGTGGCTCGAAAGACGCCGCCGAATCGACCGACGTCCTCGCCAAGTACGACCACGCGCGGATCCCGTCGCATCTCGATTCGCAGAGCGTCGTTCACCGCCTGGATGATGTTCATTTCCGGCATTGGCGCCCGGAGGGATTACGTCAAGCTACGTCCGGAATCAAGGGTCGCAACATCAGACGACCTTGGCACCATGAAGGCGCAGCTGCTCCTCGAGTTCGTGGAATTGCTCTTCAAGATGCCAGGGGACGTGCGCATATACGTCCTCGAACATCGTGCGAAGCGGCGGCTTCGGCGCGACCGACTCCGCGTAACGGATGGCATCGGTGATCTCCTCGGTGATCTCGTCGCGCCACCGGGCTTCGATGTCCGGGGTCAGGTCGCCCTTTCGGGTCAGATACCTTCGGTACCGTTCAATAGGATCGCGGCCTTCCCATTCACGGGGCTCGTCGGGATCGCGGTAGACGGAGGGATCGTCCGACGAGCTGTGAGCCCCTCGCCGGTAGGTGCGGGCCTCGATCAGTGTCGCGCCCTCGCCGCGCCGACCGCGGGCCGCCG
>JADGRC010000228.1 GCA_017881245.1 Pseudomonadota bacterium | reverse complement strand
ACGTGCGGTGCAAGCGAGACCCGTGGTGCAGGTACCGTTGTTCCCGGTGCCACAACAGGCCTGTCCCGCGCCGCCGCAGGTTCCACATTGATTGCCGGCCACGGAGACCATGCAGGCTAGGTCGGTCGTGCACGCCGCCACCGCGCCGGCGTCAGCTCCGCCGCCACCGCCGGTGGGGCAACAGGGCTGGCCCGTGCCGCCACAGGTCGCGCACATCCCGGGCATGCCCATGCCGTTCATCCGCCCGGCGCAGGCCAGGCCAGCGGTGCAGGTTCCGTTGTTCCCGGTGCCACAGCAGGGCTCGCCGGCGCCTCCGCAAGTTCCACACTGATCCCCGGTCGCCGAGATCAGGCAGGATAGAGCTGACGTGCAGGCGGCGGTTGCGGTCCCAGGGGGGTTTGAGCTTGCCGTTGGACAGCATGCTTGCCCCGAGCCGCCGCACATCGTACACATTCCGGGTACCCCCTGGGCCATGTCGCGACCCCCACACAGAAGGCTGGAGCCATTGCACAAGCCGTTCGCGTCAGGACCGCAACAGACCTGATTGGCGGCGCCGCAGGGGAGGCACTTTTGGGCCCCTCCGGCCGCCAGGGTGCAGCCCAGGCCGCTCTGACAGTTTGCTCCTGGGCAACACGCCATTCCGCTGGCTCCGCAGGTGTCACACTTCGAGGGCTCACCCTGTCCGGGCGGATTGTTGCACCCGAGGCCCGCGTTGCAGGTGTCGTTCACACAGCAAGCCTGTCCCTTGGCGCCGCAGAGTCCCCCCGTGGTCTTGGTAGTCGAGCTGCTGCTGCAGGCGATCCCCACCAGGATCGCCACCCCCAAGAGCACAGGCATCAGCGTCGCGGCCGCGTGGACGGAACTGGAAGCGTTGTCTTTTTGCCGTGGGTATGGTTGCAAATTCGGTGAAACCTCGGTGGCTCGTCGCATGAAGTCCTCCGCAAGTGTGGTCGGACGGGGTGGTCAGATGGGTTACACGTCAGCGATCACGTACTAGTGAGCGATTCGCCGAACGGTCATCAAACTTAATGTAGTCGCAGGGCGGAGAGGCGGACCGGGTACTGGCGGGGTGCCGGGCGCCCTCGACGCACTGGGGTTGCCTGGGTAGGTTTGTCCCATGCCGAAGGGGTCAAGTCATTGTTCTTGCTTGCCGTTGCCGCTGGCCCTGGTTGTCGCCCTGGCGTTTGGCGGGTGCGCGAAGTCGCCGACAGTGATCTTGACTCGCGTGGATGCCGACAGCACCGTTCCGCCGCTCCTGCTGCTTCGGGCGACCATTGTCTCGGACCATGACGCCGGCAAACAGGCATCGTCCAGCTTCGTGTCTCTGGCGCCCGGCGACGCCGCGGATCAACCAGCGCCCTATGCATTTCCCCTGGACCTACCGTTGTCGTTGTCTCCGTCCCTGGCGGGCCCCGTCACGCTGACGATCGAGGGTCTCGACTCGGCAAGTGGCATGGTGGTGGCGCGCGGAAGTGCTCCGGCCGAAGTGGTCCGTGAGCAACAGACCCACGCCAGCCTGACGCTGACGGCGGTATTGGCCGGCGGCGCCCACGCCGCGGGTTCGGACGGGGGCGACAATACCGACGGCGGCACGATCCCGGATGACGCTTCGGCGGATCTCTGATCCGGCGGGCGCCATGAGGAAGGGCGTAGTCGGGAGCCTGCTCATCGTGGCCTGCCTGGTGGTGGTGCCCGGTTGCAAGGACGGACCGTCGCACCGCGATGGGCGGCAGGACCAATCCTCGGGCGCGGGCGCGCCGGAACGCGCGGGTCACGAGGGATCGCTCGGAGAGTTGTGGGAGGACGAGGCACCCGAGGTCCCCGTCGTGAACGAAGTTGCAGCGCGCGTTTCGGGCAGCGCACCGACCGAGGACGAGACGGTCCGCGTGCGAGAGCTGGTTGGCCTTCTCAAACAGCGAAGGGCTTTGCAAGCCCTGACGCCCGAAACCCTGTCGGCGTCGAGACTGGCGGGACTGGTTCCTCTGCTGCGCGAAACGGCGCGCGCCGAGACGACGTTGACATTCGAAGCGAAGCGTGAGGATGGATTCGTTCGCATCGTCACCGCGATGTTTTCGCGGAGAAGTTCAGGCCGGTGGATGCTTTGTTCGGTTTCAATCGGCATTCATCCGGCTGATCCCACAAGAACATTCGGCGAAATTCGACGGACGGCCAACTCCGCGCTCACGAGGCCGAAATGGATGGACTTGAGCGTGCGCGGAACGACGGCCTGGAATCTTGGCGATCGCTGGGAGTTGAGGGCGACCGTTTTGGAAGATGACGACATCGCGCTCCGCGCCTGGCGTTCACCTTGATGGCGTTCGGTGCGGGAAGGATGATCAGTAAGGCATCCCGGGGAAATTCAATTGAATCTTGAAGACCCCGCGCTGGGTGTCGTTGCCCTGGCCGGTTATGTACAACGTCTTGTGTTCTGCGCCACCGAAAGCCACGTTGGTGACGGCGCTCGGACCCGTGACGACGATGGTGCCAACCTTCGCTCCACCGGGCCCCACCACAATGACGTTGGTCGTGTTCACAACGGTGACGTATAGATTTCCGGCGCAGTCGACAGCCATGCCGTCGGTGTTGGTGTTCTGCACGTCGGCAGGGCCGAAGGACACTCCGCTCATGGCGACGCCGCTGGCGGTGATGGGATACGTCTTCACACCGCTTCCCCCGCTCACGAACAAGGTCTGCTCGTCGAGCGACAAGGTGATTCCGTTCGGTTGATTGACGTAGTCGGTGATGACCGTCGCGGTACCCGCGCCTGGCGCGATCTGATAAACCCGCGTGCCCTGGGATGGTCCACCCTGCGGGGGATTGGCAAAATTCTGGAGCGTGGGGTCGGTAAAATAGATGGTGCCATCCCGGCGAATGGTCAGATCGTTCGGCGAATTGAAGGGCTTTCCGCCATAGGTCGACAGCACGGTGCTGGGAGTCTTGTCCGGCAGGTGAAAACGGACGATGCCTTGTTTTTTATGGTTGGCGCTGACCAAGTTTCCGTCCGGATCCACGGCCAGTCCGTTCGTCCCCGAGTCCTCGAGAAAGATTGACACCACGTCCGCCTCCGAGATGGTGACAATGCGCGACAGGGGCAAATCGCCGTTCTTCATGTCGCTGAAGTAAAGCGCCCCGTCGATCCAGACTGGACCCTCGACGTTACCGAAACTGTACATGTTGAACGCATCGGTCGTGGGCGGCGCCCCTTTGATCAAGGTCGGGGCGGCGCCCGCCGGAATCGGAGTACCTGTGAAGGGCCCCGGTGGACAGCGCCAGGGGATCGTCCCGCCGCCGGTCCCGCTGTTGCCCGCTCCCGTCCCGCCGCCGGTCCCGCCGCCGATTCCGCCGCTGCCCGCTTCCGAGGCGCCGCCAGTGCCGCCGCCCGACCCGCCGCCAGTTCCCAGCTTGCCACCCAAACCCGCTCCCCCGCTTGCTCCATTGTTAGGCGCCCCAGCACTCCCGGATCGGCCGCCTGACCCGGCGCCGACGGTGGACGCAGCGCCCCCCGACCCCATCGCCACCGGAGATGAGCTCGCCCCACAGGCCTCGGCGAATGCGAGGAACGCCAGCGTGGCGAGCGTCGCCTTGGGGAAGGACCGGCACCAAGTTGCATACGATGGGCATATCATTTCGTGATGATCCTTGGACTTCTCTACTGGGCCCGCAGTGGGGCTACGTATAGCCCGCCCGCCGGCGGAGCAACCACTCCCCGGCCAGTAAAGCTAGGACGACTGCCAGCAACACCGGGTGCGACCAGAACTGGACCTCTCTTTGATTGCCGACGCGAACCTCGCGGGGCGTGCGGATCGTGACGCCGTCCAGTGAGGCGTGGCGGTAGGTACCGCCGCCGGCTTCGGCGATTGCGCGCAACACATCGTCTCGCGAGATGATGTCTTCCAGCTCCTTGCCCTCCGCTCGCACCACGAAGGTCTTGTCCTCGACGACCGCGCGGCCATCCAGCGTCGCGCGCCCTGTCAGGTGGTAGGCCCCGGGCGGCAGGGCGCCGATGTCGACCTGACTTTCTCCCTGAGCGTCGGTCACGATGTCCTGTCGTCGCAGGGGCGTTTCCGCGGACGCCGTAGTCACGAGCGGCGAGGCGCCGCCTGTTCCCGCCGCATCGGCGGTCGTCAACGAGAGAGTGACCGCGACGCCGCGCGCCGGGGTGTAGTCGGGGTGCACGGTCCGCACGCGAACGGAGGGTGCCTGGTGGCGGCGGTATTCCGTGCGATCGAGATCGATGTGTAGCAACGTCAGCGCGGGATCCCGGACCAGCCAGCGAATCGCGTTCTCCCAGAACTGCTGGAAGGCCCGGCCGTCATCACCGTCGCCGGCCGCGACGATTCCCCAGTGCCAGGCGGTGTCGGTCAGCAGCGCCAAGGTTCGCCCCTTGCCGGGCTCCGCAACCGCCAGGACGGGTGCCGGCTTGCCGCCTTCGATTCGCAACGTCGGGTGGACCAGCAAAGGGACGGCGCCCGGCCGCAGACGGATGGTCTGGTTCAGACCCTCCAAGGCCGGCAACTTGCCCCAGCGAGCTTCATTGTCGCGTGGGTCCAGCAGCAGCGATGTGATGGGATGGCCGCGTCCCTCCGCCGTCAGTCGCGGCTTGAATGTGTCCCCGGTCATCGACGCGGACGAGGCGGACCCATCGGCGCGTGGCATATCCACCGGCAGGATCTCTTGCAGTGGCGTTTGAGCGTAGCCTCCTGCCCCGAATGACAAGTCCCCGCCAATCATCGCAAAGGCACCACCCTGTTCCACGTACTCCCGCATTCCAGACAGATAGGGTTCGACCCCGTACGGCGCGTAGTTGAAGTTTTGAAAGATCACGAGGTCGAAGGAATGCAGCTGGTCCTCGAAAATCTCGTAGGTCGGAAACGGGATCAGTGACATTTCATTGCGGTTCCAGGGTTGCTCGTCGGTCTCGGTTCGGAGGATGAAGAACGACACCAAGTCGACGTTGGGATCTCGACGCAACATTGCTCGCATGAAACGTTCGTCCCACGATGGACGTCCGCAGACGTGGAGCACGCGCACGCGATCACGAATGACCTTGACGGTGAACATCTGCGCGTTGTTGCTGGCCAGGGCTTCACCGCGCAGCACGGGCGTCGCGATCTGGAAGACGAAGGTTCCTGGATGGTCCGGGAGCCAGTCGAACGAGATCCGTTCCTCCGACGAAGCATCGTTCAAGACGATAGCGCGTGTCGCCATCGGGCGGCCGTCGCGGGTCAATGTGACGTCGATCTGACGGTGCGGCAACCCATTTTGTCGAACGACGGCCTCGATGGTGACCGGCGTGCGCACGAACGCGAATTCATCGGCCACGACCGCCGCGACGGACAGATCCCGCAGCGCGGATTCACCCACGCTGACGGTGTGAATCGGCGCCGCCAAGCCCGCGATGGCGGCGCGCGTCTGATCGTCGATCGGGCCCTTGCCGATACGCCCAGTGTCGATGCCGTCCGAGATCAACACCACCGCGCCCAGATCATGGCCCGCATAGCGCGCGCCCAACTCCGCCAGCGCTTCCCCCATCCGCGTGGCGTCCGCGGTCGGCGTCGCGCGCAACGCATCCACGGTTGACGGCACCAAACCCTCCCCGAAGGTATAGATGTCCACGCGATGACCGTCCCGTTCCCACGCCGCCCGTTCGGACGAAGGCCCGTCCAGCAATTTGGCGGCCCGCTCGGCACGCGAAGGGCCGCCGTCCGGTGGCCGTACGTCCATCGATCGCGATGCGTCCACCAACACGGCTACGCGGTTCGGAACACGGACGATCTGCCGGAGCTCCAGGGTCGGTTGCAACGCGACCGCCAGGCTGGCGCCAAGCGCCGCCGCACGCAGCAGGAGCACGGGCGCTCCGTGTCGACGTCGCGCTCGAATCACGGTCACCGCCGAGAGAACCAGTGCGAGCGCAGCCGCCCCGACGAGTACCGCCACCGCGCCGTGGGGCAGTCGCGCGCCCACCACGACGTGCCAGTCGTTGAAAGCGCGCGACGCATGGCCACCCGCGCTGTCACCATGGCCGCTTGCCAGCCCGAAGAGTTCTAGAAGTCGCTTCATCTCGGATTGCGTCTGGTTCGCAGGATGTAATCGATGTGCGCCTGTTCCGTCTTGTAGTCGAGGCAGAGCGCATACATCACCAGGTTTACGCCCATGCGGAACGCCTCTTCTCGTTGTAGCTCCCCACCGGGAATGACCTCGTGCTCCCACCGTCCGAAGCCATCGCGGGCCCAAGCGCCGCCCAGATCATTTTGGCAGTACACCACCGCCAGTCGGCGATCACGCTCGACACCCTCGATATAGGGCGCGGCCAGAATGCGCCCAGGTGCTCCCGATAGGACGTAGAACGACTTCCAAAGCACGTGATCGTCGGGGACACGGGCCGGCAACTCGCCGGGCAAGACCTGCGCCAGGAGGTGTCGCACCGATTCGTCGAACGCACCACCTGCCCGCCCCTCCGATGAATCTATCAATAGAAAGCCACCGTACGTCAGGTACCGACGCAGGCGAGCCAATTCCGATTCCGGTGGCAGTGAAAAACCGTGATCGCCTGATAAGACGAGAAACGGGTGACGGAAGAGCGAAGGATCGCCCGGCCGAAGGTCGGCGGCATCGGACGAGGTCACGATGCTGGTCCGTCGCACCAGCTCCCAGGCCATGCGGCGCAGCGCGCTCGGGCGCGGATCGGAAAGTCCCGGCAGAACGAGGCGCGCGAATCGGAATGTGGAATGTTCCGCGGTGGCTCCACCGGAGCGCAAACGCACCGCCGACACGGCACCGGCCGCCGCGCCTGCCAGGAGCGCGCGCCGCGAGGGTTCCGGCGCCCGGCTCAAACTGCCCACTTCGCTCGACTCGGCATTTCCACTACACTCTCATCCTCATGATGCGGTATCACGCGTTGGCTTCGTTTGCTTATCCGGTGTTGCTTGCCGCAATCATAGCGGCATTCCCGGCGGCACGGGTCCTCGCACAAACCGCTTCATCCCCGGGGCAGGCTCCTCCCGCGGCGGGTCGATTTAACGCGCCCGGTAGCGCGGCCACCAGCGCGTCCACGTTGACGTCGGGTGGCGACGTCCCCAGGACCCCCGAAGCCGCGGCCGCCGCGCCGGCGATCGCGGCCGTTCCGCCAGCGACCGCCCCCTCCGCCGCGACCGGTGCCGCGCCAACGGTCGCCTTGACATCGCGCTCGGCCGAAGTGGCGCCGACGACGCCCCCCAGGATGGTGGCCTCGCTGTCTCACGACTTACAGTTCGGGCTGGCTCTGCTCATGGGGGACGGGTATCGAGGGATTTTCCCTTACGAAAAGGACATAGCTTGTGGCGACGCCAAGTCCAATGACAACCGCGTTTGCACCAATCGCGCGCCTGTGTTCATCGACCTGCAACCATCGTTCGGCCTTTCCGACCGCTGGGATTTTCTTGCCGACCTGAGATTCGGGCTGACCAAGGACTTCAACACCTACCATCAGTTTTACGTGATGCCCGGATTCCGATACTGGCTGGATCCGCAGAGTCAGGTGAAGTTCTTCTCGACGCTTCAACTCGCCTACGATCGATCGAAACAGAATAATCCGCCCGACGCTCCCCATGTGATCAGCGACAACGATCTCGGAGTTCGCAATTCGAACGGACTGATGGTCGAAGTCATGCGAAATTTTGGGGTGTACTTCCAATTCGGAGAGACCATCGGATTTTACCGCTGGTTGAGTTTTATGGCCGACGCCGGAATCGGCGTCCAGGCGCGCGTTCCCTGACGGCCCGAGTATCGTGGCGGGGGCCATGACCGAAGATGGGGCAGGGACCAGTTCCAGCGGGGGCGGCAGCCCGGGGGACGTCGTGCTACGCGCGGAGGATCTGGCCAAGACGTTTCGTCTTGGTTTCTTTCGACGGCGCGTCGAAGCTGTTCGCGGGATTTCGTTCGCGGTGCGACGGGGCGAGATCTTCGGATTCCTGGGACCGAACGGTGCCGGTAAGACGACCACCTTGAAGATCATGATGGGGTTGATCTTCCCCACGCGCGGGCGCGCCGAGGTGCTGGGGATGCCGGTCGGCAATCGCGCCGCCAAGCGCCGCCTCGGGTACCTTCCCGAGACTCCCTATTTCTATGAATACCTGACGCCGGAGGAATTTCTCGATTTTGCCGGGGCTTTGTCCGATGTGCCCAACCCAGAACGACGCCGTCGAGGCGACCGATTGATCGCGCGCCTGGGTCTCGACCACGCACGCGGACGGCCGTTGCGAAAATTCTCCAAAGGCATGTTGCAAAGGATCGGAATTGCACAGGCGTTGATGGGAGACCCTGAGCTTGTGGTTCTGGACGAACCCATGACCGGCCTTGATCCCATCGGGCGCAAGGAGATCCGCGATCTCATCCTGGAATTGCGCGCCGAAGGCAAGACCGTCTTCTTTTCCACGCATATCCTGTCCGACGTGGAGACGACGTGCGATCGGGTCGCGATTGTGGTCGCGGGTCGACTGCGCAGCGTCGGTCCGCTGTCCGTGTTGCTGTCGACACGCCTTCTTTCCACCGAGGTCGTCGTTCGCGCCGGAGAGACCTCGCCGCTCGGCCCCCCCGGAACGCCGGGCGGCCTGCCGACGCTTCCCGAGGGAGTGCGTTTCTTATCCCGGGTGCGAGGAGCCAATGGCGCGGGCGACACCGTGGCGCTGGACCTGCCTGCAGGCGTCGACGTGGACGGTTTTTTGCGGGCGGTGCTCGGACATGGACATGGCGCCTCGGTTCTGTCCGTCATGCCCCGCCGCGAATCCCTCGAGGATCTGTTCGTGCGCGAGGCGGCGACACCCGAGAAAGAGGGGGCGGCGCCCGAGCAAGAGGCGGCGCTGTCATGAATCGCATTCTGGCCGTGGCCCGGAACACTTTTCGCGAGGCCGCGCGAAACAAAGTCATGTACAGCCTGTTGTTGTTCGCGATCATCTTGATCGTTTCGGCTTTGGCGCTCGGTGAACTTTCCGTTCACGAGGAAGGGCGGATGATTCGCGATGTGGGCCTGTTCGGGATCGATGTCTTCAGCGTTTTGATCGCGATCTTCGTGGGCGTGAACTTGCTCTACAAGGAACTGTCGTTGAAGACCGTGTACACGATCTTGCCCAAACCCATCGCGCGATGGGAATTCATTCTTGGAAAATGGCTCGGGGTGATGGCGACGTTGGTGGTGCAGATTGTGGTCATGGGAGCGGTGCTGTTTGCCACCCTGTTGGCCGCGCAACCGGACCCCGGTGGTGGCACGGGCGGCCCAGGGAGCGCCTGGGCGGGTGGCCTGGATGTAGCACTGCTGAAAACCCTGTGGCTGTTCGTCATGAATGTCACCATAGTGACGTCGGTCGCTATGTTGTTCTCCGCGTTCACCACGCCTTTTCTGTCGGGACTGTTTTCCCTGGGTGTCTTTCTGGTGGGGCGTCAGGTGCCGGATTTGCAGCAGTTGGAGGCACGCATCGGCGGAGGTCTTGGCTACCTGTTGGGCCTGGTGACGCGCGTCTTGCCCAACCTGCATCTCTTCACGCCATCGGGCGTGCTCGCCGGCGCTGATCGTGTCTCGGTTCACAGGCAATTCGTGAGCGCGGCGTATCTGGGCAGCGTGACCGCCTACGCGCTCTGCTATTCGGCCCTGGTTCTTGGCCTGGCCATGTTCATTTTTCGCCGGAGGGACTTCGTGTGACGTCCTTCCGTCCGGTTGCTGCGGGAAGCGGCGCGCGAAACGGGTTCTCTCCGTCGGTTCGTCCGTCGGGGACGGCCGTCATCGGTTCGAGGTTTTCTTGATCACCGTTCGACAGATGCGAGAGGAGGACGCCGAGCGCGCCGGGCAGGTGCTGGTCGCGGCCTTCGCGCAGATCTATCACCAGCGGGGTCACTCTCCGCCATTTCCCAACTTGGAAAGCGCAATCTGGCTTTGTCGCGCGTACCTGGACCTGGATCATGACGGCTGCGCGGTCGCGGAGCTGGGCGGCGTCTTGGTGGGCGTAGGGTTCGTGCATCTGCGTGGCGCCGCGGCCAGTATCGGACCGCTGGCGGCCCTGCCCGGTAGCCCTCGCGGTGTCGGGCGCGCCCTGATGCGCCACATCTCCCGTCTAACGGCCGGTTGTCCCAGCGTTCGCCTTTTTCAAGACAGTTTCAACCCTGATTCATTCGGGCTCTACGCGCGCCTCGGCTACACGGTGCGTGACGTGGCGCCCTATCTACTCGCGACCGATCTGCGACCCGTGCCGGGCCGTATCCCGGATGTGCGTCCTTACGTTCGCGCGGATCTGCCGCGTGTCCAGGAGCTCGACCGGGCCCTGATTGGCTCCGATCGATCTCCGGATCTGGCCTTCCTGATTTCGACGGGCTCCGTTTTGTTGCTCGAAAAGAAGGGTGAGCTACAAGGATTTCTGTTTCTGCGATCACTGCCGGCGCGGGCCATCATCGGACCGGCGTTGGCACTATCCGAACAGGCGCTGTGTACTCTTTTGGACGCGTCGACGCAGGCCTTACCAGGTCGTTCGGCGGTCATGCGCGCGTCCGCCGCGTCCCCGATTGTCCTTGGCCACGCGCTCGAACGCGGTTTCCGCGTCGACCACCTCGGTAACCTGATGGTGTCGGGAACCATCGTTCTGCCGCCGTCCCAACTCTATGCCTTATTTCCTGAATCCCTTTAGGATCCACGGACGCGTGGTATGGTTCCCCGGCGTTTGACCGCAACCAGCTATGGATGTTCGCTGCGATCGCTGTGAGACCGAATACGAGCTCGACGACGCCATAGTCACGGACGCGGGCGCGTCGGTTCAGTGCACGACGTGTGGGCACACGTTCATCGTCACCCGCAGTCCCTCGTCTCCGCTGAACCAGGTCAGACTGACGCCGCCTGGCGGCGCGGGGGATCCCGTTGGCCCCGAGGTGCCCGAGTGGACGCTGAGTACGGACGACGGCAAGGTTCATCGGTTTCGCGATCTGAACACGCTCCAGAAATGGATTGTTGAACGAAAAGTCGGCCGCGCCGAACGGATCTCTCGCGCTGGGGGACCTTGGCTGTCGCTCGGCGACGTGGTCGAGTTGACCCCGTTCTTCAACGTCGTGGACGAAGCCGATCGCGCACGGGCCAGCACCGGACTTTCCGGGGGCATGCCGACAGCTCCGACTTTTCCCTCCGCCGCGGGGTGGGGTGGGGCGTTCTCCGTCGCGCCCTCTCCTTCGGGACCGATTCGATCTGGGGCCGGGACGCCCCCTCCCGTGCCGTTCGATTCCCGTCGGCCGATTTCCGAGGACGGCCCAACGGTGCCGAACCGCCTGCTGCCCGGGTTGCTGGCGCTTTCCGCCTCGTCGGGAAGGCCTCCTGTCGCTTTGCCCGGAGTTCGGGGTTCCGAGCCGGCGAATCGTGGGGCCGGGATTTCCGCATCCGGTAGGCGCACGCCAGACTCGCGCGTGGCCGCGGGGTCGGGCGCTCAAGCGGCGTCGCTCCCGTCCCAGCCGGCGTCGCCAAAGCTGTCCACCCCAGTCAGCGAAGGGCTGCGTCAGCCGTCCGCCGATCGAGCCTCCCGCAGCGAGATGGTCGTCGGTCCTAACATCACGACCGAAACGCATGCACTGGAATCGGATTTTCTGCAGCACAGCCGGCGTGGGCGCGGCGTCGTGCTCGTGTTGAGCTTTCTGTTGCTTGCGGCGGCGGGTGGCGGTTATTGGTGGTGGTCCGAGCAAGGCCTTCGGAGAACCACGGCCGCTGGGGAGAATTCCCAGGCGTCGCCGTCGGCCGCGATCCCCAGCGATCGCGTGGCTCCGATCGTCGCCGCGACGAATTCAGACCACTTGACCGAAGCAACCGGCCTGGCGGCTGAAAAATCGCTCCCCGCGGCTGGGGGTGGTGCTGGGGGCAGGGCTGCCGGGGTTGCGGCAGCGGGCCCCGGTGGCGGATCCGCACCACTTGGTGCCGAAGCGATTGCACGGGCCCGACCGCCCCTATCACCCGCGTCATCGGTGCGTGGCGGCGGCCGCGGCGGGATGGACGTGGCCAAGGATGTGGCCAACCTCGTTGGCCCTGTGTCCTATGATCGCTTGGTGGGGGAGGCGGACCGGCTGCTTGAGCACGGCAAGTCCGCCAAGGCCGACAAGTTGTACGCTCAGGCACTGGCCTTGCGCCCGGACGGTGTCGCCGCTTTGACGGGGGCGGCGTATGTCCTCCTCGATCGACAGCGGCATTTCAAGGCCATCGAAATGTTTCGGCAGGCTTTGTCCATTCAGCCTGCTTTCGGTCCGGCCCTGTTCGGGATCGCGGAGTCGTATCGCGCGCGGGGCGACTCCGCCCAGGCCCTCGGTGCGTATCGCCAGTATCTGGCGATTGCCCCCACAGGCGCCGATGCGCCCGCCGCCCGCCGCCAAATCAAAGAGTTGGAGTCCGCGGGCGGCAACCCGCCCCCGAGCGACCGTTCGTCGGCGGAGGCCCCCGAGACGGACCAGGCTCGATAGCGGTGAGCGCCCGTTCCGAGTTGTCCCGGCTGCTCGACAGCGGGCGCCGACCGGTTTTTCTCCGCTGGCGACTATTTTTTTGACTGCGGCCGCCACATCCGTACTGTGGTGTCAGGTCGCTACGGGAAAGGAGCACGGTGTATGGAGTTTGCTCGGGAGCGGGAGCTGGTTCACCTGCGTCATGAACTGCGATGGCTACTGGTGGATGGTCGTCGCGGTGAGGCGGCGCCTCTGCTGGATCGACTTCGGCGGCTTGCTGCCGACGACACGTGGCGAGATCTTGCTCTCGGGCCCGAGATCGACCGCTGGGAGTCGACGTTCGGCCCTTCAGAATAGCGTGACGCCCACTTCATCCTTCAACTGTCGCCGCTTCCCAACACCCCCGCTGACGCCGGGCAGGCAAGACCGCCCTGCGAGGCGTGCCAATTTGGCAGGGTCCGATGACCTGCGACGTTCTCTAACTAATTAGAATAGCTTAGTAATTTTTTACAACAGCGCTGGCCCCAGCGTTGCTCTTGTCCCTCCATCGGAGATCCGATGGAGACCCTGATTCGAAAATATCTCTGGGCAATCGATCTGCTGGCGATCGCTTTGTCGGCCGTGTTCGTGGCTCGCGCCACGGGCGTGTTCGTGGAATCGGTTATCAGCCGGAACACGCCGGCATTCACCAGTACCCGCCGCGCGCCGAGCGAGACGGCCACCCCCGCGACTTACTACGGCAAGCAGGTCGAGGACATCCTGAAGCGCAACGTCTTCTGTTCGACCTGTCCGCCCATCTTGCCGGAGCCCGAGAAGGCGGCCGGTCCGGCGTCTGATCCCGAGCCGACGAAGACGACGCTCCCGCTTCGGTTGATGGCCATCATGTTCTCGCCGCCGCCGAACGATCCACGCTGGTCGATGGCCGTCATTCGTGACACGGAGCAAAACTCGGCCGGGCCCTACGCCATCGGGATGAAGATTCGAGAAGCCACGGTGCAGGATATTCAGGAGACGCGCATCTTTTTGAACAACGCGGGAAAGCCGGAGTACCTGGACCTCATTGAGAAGCCCCACACCGAGCCGGCGGCAGGTCCGGCGGCACCCGCGGCGCCCAATGCGGATCCGTTCGTGGCCGAAATGGAAAAAGGCATCAAGAAGCTCAGTGAGCATTCCTATGAGGTCCAAAGGGGTACCGTGGATTCGCTGCTGGGTAATATGGCGGTTCTCTCGCGCGCCGCGCGCATCGTGCCGGAAGTACGCGACGGAAAGGCGGCCGGGTTTCGTTTGTTCAGCGTGAGGCCCGACGGCCCGTTTGGAAAGATCGGCCTGCAGAACGGCGACGTCATCTACGCCATCAACGGCCTTGAAATGACCAGCCCCGACAAGGCGCTGGAAATCTATACGAAGCTCAAGTCCGCGAATCACCTGGCGGTCGCGCTTGAACGCAATGGTCAGAAAATCACCAAGGACTACAACATCCGATGACGCCGAAAAATGAAATCATATCGTTCTGTGTCCGGCGATGCCGGAGACGCGCGTTAACCCGGTTTATCTTCACCCTCGTGGGCGCGTGCGCGTCGCCGTTGATTGCGCCACACGGGGTTCGGGGCGAGACGGTGGTCGCGCAGGTTCAGCCACCCGGGCCGCGCTTGACGGGCACGCCCGCTCGTTTGCCGGGATCGCCGCCCCCGGGCGCGATCCGGCCCGACGCAAATGGCAAGATTCCGTCGTCGTTGCGCGACCGCCGTCCCCCTTTCCGGAACACGGCCATTCCACCGGGGGGCATCGCGGCAGCCCCGGTTGGGACGACCGGGGCTGCCGGGACCACCGGCACGACCGCGGGCGGGGGCACCGAAGCCGCGACCGAGCGCGACTTCAACTCGTGCCACAAGTTTCCGGCGAACAAACGCATCGTGAAACTGAACATGAAGCCCGACACCGAGCTCGGGGATCTGATCTCCTGGATCTCGTCGATCACCTGCAAGCAATTCTTGTTGCCGGGAACGATCCCCGCCAACAGCAAGAAGGTCACCGTGATCGCGCCCCAGCTGATCACGCCCGAGGAAGCTTACCGGTTGTTCCTGGCGGCCCTGGACTCCGTCGGGCTGACCGTTCAGGAGAGCGGCAAGTTCTTCCGCATCATCGAGACCGTCAAAGCGCGCGGCAACGCCCCGCTGTACGGACCCGACGGGGAGATCCTGCCGGGAGATCGCTACATTACCCGGCTGGTGCGAGTCGAGCACGCCGACACCAACGAGATGTCGCAGGTGTTGACGCGCCTGAAGACCGAGCAGGGGGACATCATCGCCTATCCTCCCCAAGGGGTCCTGGTCATCACGGACGTGTCGTCGAGCGTCGATCGCATGATGAAGGTCTTGGAAGAGTTGGACCAGCCGACCCAAGGTGAAAAGGTCTGGATCATTCGGATCAAGAACACCGCCGCCACGGAGATGTCCCAGAAGCTGGCCGAAATTTTCAAGGTGGAGCAATTGGGCGGGCGTCGGGGCGGTGCCGCGGCACCACCCGCTGGAGCGCCGAACGCGAACAAGCGTGCGTCCGCCGATCTGGCCGTCGAGATGACGATCTCCAAGATGATTCCCGACGAGCGATCAAACCAGCTGATCATCATCGCGAGCGAGAGGGCCTATGCCCGGGTCCTCACATTGATTCGTAAACTGGATGTGCCCATCGAGGGCGGCGACAGTCGCATTCACGTCTACTACTGCGAGAACGCGAATTGCGACGAGCTCGGTCAGACGTTGTCGGCGATCACCGGCGTGGCCGTCGCGGGTGGAGGCCAGGCGCGGGGTCGACGGGGCGCGGCGGGGGCTAATCCGGCCGCGCCAGCGGCCGCCCCCGGGGCAGCGGGGGGACAGCTTCCCATGTTGTTCGACGGCGACATGCGGGTGAGCTTCGATCGGCCGACCAACGCCCTCATCATCCTTTCGTCGTTGAAGGACTATCAGGTGTTGCGGCGGGTGATCGAGAAACTGGATTCGCCGCGTAAGCAGGTCTTCGTCGAGGCGATGGTGATGGAGGTGGCGCTGGACAAGACGCGCACCTTGGGCGCGTCGTTCCACGGCGCGGTCCCCGGCGTCCCGCTGTTCGGTAAGAGCGGCTTGCTCCTCGGCGGATTGGACGCGACCAAGACCCTATTTCCCGCCGGGATCTTGCAGGGCGGCGGCGATACGCTCCTGGGATTGGCGGCCGGTATCATCGGTCCCACGGTCCCGGGTTCCGCGGCGACGTTGGGATCGACGACCACGGCGGCGACGGACATTCCCGCGTTCGGCGTTTTGGTTCGCGCTCTGCAACAGAACAACGACGTCAATATTTTGTCGACGCCGCACCTCTTGATCATGAACAACGAGGACGGAGAAATCAGCGTCGGTCAGAACCTGCCCTTTCAAGGAGCGAGTTTCGGTGGCGGCGGCGCAGCGGGCGGCCTTCTCGGAGGTTTGGGCGGGTTCGCCACACCGGTACAACGAACGGACGTCGCGCTGAAGATGAAGCTGACACCTCACGTGAACGAGCACGACATGATTCGGCTGGAGGTCGATCAGGAGATTCAGGACATCTTGTCACCCAATTTCAACGGCCTAGGCCCGGCAACGTCGAAGCGCAGCGCGAAGACCACCGTCGTGGCGCGCGATCAGCAGACGATCGTCATCGGCGGCCTGATGTCCGATCGCAATGTCGAACGGGTGACCAAGATTCCGTTCCTTGGCGACATCCCCATCCTGGGATTTTTCTTTCGCAACACGACCCGGACGATTCAGAAGACCAACATCTTGATCGCGGTGACGCCGTACGTGATCACCGATCAGTCCGATTTGCGTCGGGTTCTGGAGAAGAAGCTGAAGGAACGGCGCGAATTTGTCGAGCGATTCGGGACACAAGACGTGGTCAATCCCGAGGCGGCCATCGACTACCGACGGAAGCGCGGCATGCTGGAGGAGATCAACCGCACCGCACGCGACATCGAGACCGAAGAGCGGGAAATGCGGATCCAGACGGAGCACGACGCGCAGGAAGAAGCGGGTCCGGTCGAAGATCCACCCGCGGCGGGTCCCCGATCGAACGCCTCTCCGGCTCAACCGCCGCTCGAGCCTCCGTTGGTCTCACCGCCGACGGTGCCGCCTTCCAAGATCGAGTAGGCAAAACCAACGTGGGCCACAAGTTGATAGGTCAGATCCTTCTCGAGATGGGCGCTGGCGGCGTTACCGTCGACGCCATCGATCAGGCCCTGGTCCTGCAGGCCAAGGACGGTCGGGACAGTCGAGATGGCAAGGACGGCAAGGACAATCGGGACGGCAAAGATGGCTCGTACGGACGGGACGGCGGCGGTCGTTTGGGCGAGGTTCTGATCAGGATGAGGGTGGCGACCGAAGAAGACGTCTTGCAGGCACTCGGCCGTCAGCTTGGGATCGCGTACCTCGGGGAACTAAAGCCAGACGATATCGATTCTGAACTGGCGCCCAAGGTGCCGATTGGTTTCGCCAAACAACACCGCATCTTGCCCCTGCGCGCGGAGGGGGGAACCGTGCTGGTCGCCACTTCTGATCCGCTGGATGTCTGGGCGCTCGACGATTTGCGTTCCCAGCTCGGAAGCGATGGGCAGGTGACGATTCAACCGATCCTGCACCCGTCCGGGAAGATTCTGGATCTGATCAACCTCGTTTACGGCAAGAAACACGATACCGGCGGCAGTCTGGGTGAGGGCGAAGGAGACGAGGAGGGCGGGGGCGGGGGCGAGGAACTGGTCGACATCCTGGACGTCACCGACGAAGCGCCGATTATTCGCTGGGTCAACTCCTTGTTGTTCAACGCGGTCAAGGAACGCGCCAGCGATATTCATATCGAGCCCGGCGAAAAAGAAGTCATGGTCCGTTACCGCATCGACGGCGTGCTTTATGAGACCCGTCGCGCGAACCGGCAGTTCATGCCATCGATCATTTCGCGCGTAAAGATCATGGCGGGGTTGAACATCGCCGAAAAGCGGCTGCCGCAGGACGGCCGTATCCGACGGAAGATCGCCGGCAAAGACATCGACATGCGGGTCGCCACCATTCCGACGGTGAAGGGGGTCTCGTCCGAACGGATCACGATCCGGCTTCTCGATCGGGAATCCGTGCTGCACGATCTGGCGGACATCGGATTCGGCGACGATCACCTGCGCGCGATGGACGATCTGATTCATCGGCCTCACGGCGTCTTGTTGGTCACGGGACCCACGGGGTCAGGCAAGACGACCACCTTGTATGCTTGTCTGGCCAAGATCAATTCGCCCGACCTCAACATCCTGACCATCGAAGATCCCGTTGAGTATCAGCTGGACGGAATTTCTCAGACCGCCGTCAACGAAAAAATCGAGTTGACCTTCGCGGCCGGCCTGAGGTCGTTCCTGCGGCACGATCCCGACGTCATCATGGTCGGTGAAATCCGCGATCTGCCGACGGCCGAGATTGCCATCCAGGCGTCGCTCACGGGGCACCTGGTGCTGTCGACCATTCACACCAACGATGCGCCGGGAGCCATCACGCGGCTCGTGGATCTGGGTGTCCAGCCGTTTCTCGTGGCGTCGTCATTGATGGCCTTGCTGGCGCAACGCTTGGTGCGGCGGGTCTGCCGGGATTGCCGCGAGGCTTATACGCCCACCGATGAAGACATCGCCAGCATCGGCATCGATCCAGGCGAGTTCAGGGCCGGTCGGGCGCGCCGCGTGCGTTTCAAAGGCGACGAAGCCAGCGCGCCGCCAGCTGGAAAACTGTTCCGTGCCCGAGAGGGAGGCTGCGCGGTGTGCCTGGGAAATGGATACAAGGGCCGGACGGCAATCTATGAGCTTCTGATCATCGACGAGGTGACGCGCCAGCTGACGATCAAGAACGCGGATGCGCAATCGATCAAGCGCCACGCGGTCACCAACGGCGGCATGCGGTCCCTACGGGACGATGGGGCCCAGAAGGTGCTGGCCGGCATGACCACCACGGCAGAGGTCCTGATGATCACCACCCAGGACGTGGACTAGCCGTGTCGCTCTACGCCTGGAAAGGCCTCGACGGCGGCGGCAAGACCGTGGCGGGAACACGGGATGCCGATGGCCCGAAGGCATTGCGTCAGTCGCTGCGCAAGGACGGTGTGTTCATCACCGAGCTGTCCGAGGTTCTGGGCGGAGGCGCGAAAATGGCGGCGCCCGCGTCGACGTCGGGCGCTCCGGCGCGGTCTCGCCTTCGCCGCGACGTGAACGTTCAGCAGTTGCTGGAACGGGTCCGCCCGCAGGAGATCGCCGTCTTCACCCGGCAACTGGGAACGCTGTTGGCCGCCGGGATTCCCCTGGCCGAGGGGCTTGGCGCCTTGGCCGAACAGTCCGACAACAAGAAGCTCGAGCGTACCTTGGCGGGCATCCGACAAAAGGTGAACGAAGGGGCGTCGCTCGCCGAAACCATGTCGGCGCATCCCACCTTGTTTTCGGATCTCTACGTCAACATGGTGAGATCGGGCGAAGCCGCCGGCAATCTGGACGCGGTGCTGATGCGCCTGGCGGAGTTTCTGGACACCCAGTTGGCCCTGCGATCCAAGGTCTCGGGCGCATTGACGTACCCCATCATCATGATGGTCCTGGGCTCGGTGGTGATGGGTGTGTTGTTGATCGTGGTGGTCCCGCAGATCACTTCGGTCTTCGACGACATGGGCAAGACCTTGCCGTGGAATACCCGCCTGCTCATCATGGTTTCGAACGCCGCCGGTGGATACTGGTGGGTGCTGATCCCGGCTGGGGCGGGCGGCTATTTCGGATTCCGGCGTTGGTCGCACACCCCGCGCGGGCGCGGCGTCCTGGATCGCGCCAAGTTGCGCTTGTGGCTGATTGGCCCGTTGGTGCGTTTCGTGGCAAGCGCGCGTTTCGCCCGCACGTTGGCCACGATGCTGTCGGCGGGGGTTCCGGTGCTGACCGCTCTGGAAATCACCAAGAAGGTGTTGAACAACACCGTGCTCGAGAAAGTCGTGGAGGAGGCACGCGACGCGATTCGGGAGGGCGAATCGATCGCGGCGACGCTGAAAAAATCGGGACAGTTCCCGTCGATGATGGTGCATATGATCGCGGTTGGCGAGCGCTCGGGGCAACTGGAGGCGATGCTCGAGAACGTGGCCGCGGCTTACGAGCGCGAGGTGGATGGGAAGGTCGCACGTCTGACCACGATTCTGTCGCCGGCGATCATCGTCACGATGGCCGTGGTCGTCGTGTTCATCGTGTTTTCGATCCTGACACCCATCCTGGACATGCAGAATTTCGTGAATTGATTGGTTGATTGACCGACGGAAAAGGAAGGAAGAACCCCATGAAACGAATACGAGACTGGCTGGCGCTTTCGGGTCGCGGGCGCGCGACTGCTCGAGGAGCCCGTGTGTTGCGCGCCGTTCAACGCGGTTTCACCCTGCTCGAAATCATGATCGTTCTGGCCATCATGGGCCTCATCGTGACGGGCGTGTCCATCAAGGTCTTCAGCCAACTGAAGAAGGCCAAGGTTCAGGCTGCGCGCATGGGCGTCAAGAAGATCATCGATGCATCCGGTCGCTTCATGGCTGGGCCGGGCAGCGGCTGTCCCAAGGGGATCGACGAGCTGATCGTGCAGGGGGAGCTCTCGAAGAACGACGCCAAGGACCCATGGGGGGCTCCGTACATCTTTCGGTGTCCTGGGACCCAGGACCCCGAAGGTGTCGACGTCGTGTCCTGGGGACCCGACAAGGCGGATGGCACCACGGACGACATTCGCTCCTGGGAGATTCAGTAACGATTCATGCTCCGGCGCGCGTCAAAAAGCGGCTTCACGCTGCTCGAGATCATGATCGTGCTCGTGATCGTCGGGCTGATTTCGGGGATGTCGATCCGCGGCTTGCGATCACTCGCGAAAAGCGATCTGCGCGCCAGTACATCCCGCTTGTCGGGGGCGGTGCGCTACCTGTTCGACCGGGCGTCGACCACGGGCAAGTACCATCGTCTGGTGATCGACGTGGACGAAGGCCGGTACTGGGCCGAGGTGTCCGATGATCGGTTTTACATTCCGCGCGAACCCGAGACGGAATCGTCCCAGAAGAAGCTGGCGGAGCTGCAGGCAAAACTGGATGAAAAGGAGCGTCAGATCACGGATATGTCGGAGGCGGCCGGGGGCTTTGACATGGCCAAGCTCCAGCCGCAGGACTTTCGGCCCAAGAAGGTGCGCTTCGGGGCTTTCAAGGAGACCACCTTGAAGGCGGTGAAGATGAAGGGCACGAAAGTAATGGATGTCTTCACGCCGCGTGTCGCGGAGCCGGTGACCAAGGGCCGGGCCTATATCTATTTTTTCCCGTTGGGGCAGACCGAGCCGGCGATCGTGCACCTGTCGGATGCGACCCAAGAAACCGTGTACTCGTTGGTCGTGCATCCCATCACGGGACGCGTCCGCATCTACAACGAATACGTGCAGCCGCGCCTGGACGACCAGGTCGATGACGCGGGGAACGCGGTGCCATGAGATCGACACCGCGCTTGGCCAAGTCGGCGCGATTGCCGTCGCCAGCATTTCGCTCGCCGGGCCTACGATCGCGATCACCGGCGGTTCAGCCTACGCGGCTGGATGCCGGCTTCACTTTGCTGGAGGTGATGGCGGCGCTCGCTATCTTGGCGCTGACGCTGGTCGTGTTGCTGAACATCATCACCAACAATGTTCGCGCCACGACCCATTCGCACATGATCACCACCGCGACCTTTCTGGCGCGCGGAAAGATGGTGGCGATGGAGGACAAGATCATCGAGAAGGGATTCCAGGATCTGAACGAAGAAGAAGACGGGACCTTCGAGGAGGATGGCTTTCCGGACTTCAGCTGGGCATCGAGCATCGAGAAGATAGAGCTGCCAGGGGATGCCAACGAAAAAGTGCAGCAATCGGCGGGGGAGGCGAGTCAGAAGAAAGACCCCATGCAGGCGCTGACCGGTATGGTCGGTGGTCTGATGGGCGTGTTCCTCGAACCCATTCGCGTCGGGCTCCAGGAATCGGTTCGGCGGGTCACGTTGCGCGTGTTCTGGAACGAACGCGGCCGTCCCGAGCAATCGGTCGATGTTGTGACCTACCTGACCGATCCGGCGAAACTGGATGTGGCGTTGGCGCTCGGAGCGGCGGGCGTCCCGGGGGCGCCCGGCGTCCCCGCTTCCCCAGGGCAAGGGCAGGTCAAGAAATGAGCCCGTGCTTCTGCTTAGAGTGGGGAGGCGGCTCGCTGCCGCTCGCGCCTCCCCGCACCCCACCTCGCTCCGGCGGGCAAAGCCCACCTGCGCTCGCTCCTTCCAAGGACGCCGAAGAATCTTCGCGTCGCGCGACGTTTCTCGAAGGTAGTAGATCAGGATGTTCTGCCCGGCGGCAGGCCGGATTCACGCTGATCGAGGTGATGCTCGTGATGGCGATCCTCGCCACCCTCACGACGTTGATGTGGAGCGCGTTCAGCCAAGCCGCCCGCAGCAAGAAACGGATCGAGGCTGCTCAGGACCGTACGCATACCGTGCGCGTCGCGTTGTTGCGAATGGCGCGCGAAATCGAGATGGCCTTCCTGTCGGAGAACGACACCATTTCCATCGACGAAAAGCGAACCCGGTTGATCGCGGTGAGCCATCCCGACGTTGATGAACTGACCTTCTCGTCGTTCGCGCACCAGCGCCTGCGGGGTGGTGCGCCCGAATCGGACACATCGAACATCACGTATTTCGGGGAACGTGACCGAGAGGATCGGAACGTCCTGAACTTGATGAGGCGAGAGACCCGACGGTTGCAGGCCCTGGATCCGGCGGCGATTCCCGGGGAGACCTACGTGCTCTGCCCCGACATCGTTCGCCTCAAGTTGGCGTACTACGAGTACAAGAAGAAGGAATGGCACGAGGATTGGAGTACCAAGTTCAACGGAACCATCTTCTTGCCATCGCACGTGCGCATCTCTCTGACCGTCCTCGATGAACGCGGCAAGGAAGTTACGTACGCCACCGATGCGCGCATCCATATGACCGAACGGGTGGCCTACAGATGATCGGGTGGGCTCGTCGAAAATGGCGGCTCCGGAACCGGCGGCACCGGAACCGGCGGGAACGGGGGGTCGCCCTATTGATCGTGATTACGTGGCTGGCGTTGATGATCGCGCTGGTCGGGGAGTTCACCTTCGGGACCAGCGTGGACGCAGCTCAGGCGGCCAACGCCCGCGACGAGCTGCGCGCCCACTACCTAGCCCGTTCCGGAGTCAATCTGTCGCGCCTGCTCATAAAAATTCAAAGCAAGTTCGTGGAGCCGGTGATGGGGCAGGTCCAGAAAATGTTTCAGTCCTCGATGGGAACCGGTCAGTCAGGTGCCACGGGATCCACAGCCGCCAGCAGTGACGCCAGCTCGATGGGTCTCGGCATCAGCTTGCGGGTGACCGACTATGCCGATCTCTTGATGGGATTCTTCAGCGGTTCCAAGGACGAAGTCGCCAGCCTTGGAAGCTTGATCGGCCTCGACATCTCCCAGGCGAAAGGACTCGGCATGAAATCGGGGCGTTTCGACGCCGAGATCACGCCGGAGGACGGGAAAATCGATCTGAATTGCGGCGGTGGGTACGAAAACAAAGATCAGCAGCTGAATGTCTTTCGTCTCTTGGCCGGATTGACGTACTCGCCGCGCTATGACCGATTGTTCAGCGAGGCCAACAGCGACGGACAGTTTGTGTCGCGGCTGGACGTGGCCCGGGCGCTGATCGACTGGGCCGATAGCAATGACCAGATGTTTTCTCCCGAGGGTGCTTCGGCCGCCGAGGACTATCACTACGACGCCACCAAGGACCGTTACAGAGCCCACGACAATCGGTATGACTCTCTGGAGGAGATCAAACAGGTTCGCGGCGTCAGCGACGAATTTCTGGAAGCGTTCGGGCCTTATTTGACCGTGTACCCCAATTCCGACCCAGCCCGGAAGTGTCGGGTCAACCTTGGCACCATTAGCAATCGGCAGGGCGGGGATTGCGCGCCCCTGGTCATGGGCGTGATTCGCGCCGCCGCGATGACCGATCCCACCAAGGCGGCAACGGCCGATTCCGCGATCCTGGATGACGCCAAGCTCTACCCCGTGGCTACCATTCTTTGCGACCGGGCGTCCGCGGGCGGGTTCGACAGCCTGGACAGTTTCGTGAAGATCTTGATGAAACCCGAGACGGCGGTGCTCTCGGATGACCCTCGTTATCGCATCTTGCAGGGCATGAAGCCGCTGGTGGGCGTGGACCGAGGCACTCTCGACACCGTCGCCTACGTCGGGCCCCCACGGACGTATCGCGTCGTCGCGACCGGGACGTCGGGCAAGGTGAAGAAGAAGATCACCGCCATCTTGGACACCCAGAGGTTGGTCGAGTTTCCCATGACCCTGAACATTCAATCCGAGCAGGCCGCCGGCGTCCTGCAGTACTGGCGAGAGGAGTAGACCGGATCCATGGCCCATCCTATTTGCGGAATCGACCTTGGCGCGTTTTCGATCAAGTTCGTCGTTTTCGAGGTCGGCTTTCGGCAGACCGTCTTTCGTGGTGCGTTCGAGGAGATGGTCAGCGACGGGCCCGAATCGTTGCTGGTCCGTCAGGTCGAGGCATTGCGTGAGGGGTTGTCCCGCGTGTCATCGGACGCGACGCTATACCTGGCGCTGCCAGGCGACGCCTTGTCCATCCGCACATTGGATCTACCGTTCACCGATCAACGCAAGATCGATCAGGTGATCGGCTATGAACTGGAAGGCCAGATCGTCCACAGTCTGGACGATGTCGTCTTCGATCACGTCACGATACGTACTGACGACAATGGATCGAACGTTCTGGCGGTTGCGGCGCGACGGGACTACGTCGCTGCCTGGCTGGACGCACTGAAGGTACACGGGATCGATCCCCGCGCACTGTATGCCGCGCCGGTCATCTACCACGCCCTCAAGATCGCCGACCCGGCTGCAGACGGCGAATCCGGTCGCGTGCCCGCAATCTTGGATCTGGGCCATGCCCGCACCAATCTGTTTGTCGGGAAAGATCGCCAGGGCATCTTCGCCCGCGCGATCACGCGTGGCGGCCAGCACCTGACCGCGGCGATAGCGGAAGCGCTGGGGGTTGATCGGGACAGAGCCGAGCAAATCAAGCGCGGCGCAGCGCGATTGCTTCCAGAGGGCGGCCCGGCGGCGACCGTTTCCGAAGTCAAGATCGATCAGGCTCTGCGAGGCGCGTTGACGCCTTTGATACGCGAGGTCCGGCAGACCCTGGCGGGCTTCCGGGCGTCGAGCGATGTCGAAATCGCGGCTGTGTACATCACGGGCGGCAGCGCGCGGTTGAAGGGGTTAATCCCGTTTTTGGAAGCGGAGCTGGGATTGCCGGTGACCTTCCTTCCGGTTCCGAACACGCTGCAGGGGTCCGCGCCAGACGCGCCGTCCTCGGTTCGACGAGGTGACGACGCGCGTGAATTCGCAGACGACACGTCCGTCGATCGGATGTCCCTGCAAGAGACCACCCGCTTCGTGCGGCAGCCGTCGGAATCGAGCGCCTTCGCCCTGGCCACCGCGATCGTCGTCGCCGCCAGCGGCGGCGGGAGGGAAATCGATCTTCGCCGCGGGCCCTTCCTTTTCAGGGCCAGCTTTTCGGTCTTGCGGCAGAAGGCGGCGCACCTCAGTTTGTTGGCGGTGGTCATCCTGTTGGCCGCCGGCTTGGACGTGTTCGCCGCGTTGTCGAATCGCGGCGCGGAACGCAAGGCCCTGGACACGCGATTGAAGGTGGCGACGCAAGAGTTGTTTGGCGAGGCACGCACCGATGCCAAGGCGGTCACCCAGGCCGTTCGAAAGGGGTTTCGTGAGGATTTGGCTCCCTTGCCCAAGGCGACGGCTTACGATCTGTTGGATCAGATCTCCAAAAAGATGCCCCCGGATGATCGGATAAAACTCGACATAGCCGAGATCGACATCAAGGCTAAGAAGACGTTCATCAAGGGAACGGTCGATTCCGCAACCGCCGTCGACGAGATTGCCGAGAAGCTGAAAGAGATCGACTGCTACGAGGAGGTGACGAAGGGCGCCGTGACCGAGGTCTCCGAGGACGCCAAGCAGTTCACGCTGAATGTGGGGTCCAAATGTCCGTGACATGGAGACAAGCGCGATGAACGTGTTCGGCAAGCTTCGCGAAAGGGCCCGTGGCGTCTTCGGCCGGCCGTTTCGGTATTTCGGCGCCGAGTGGGAGCGGATGGCGCCACGCGAGCGCCGCTGGGTGACCGGTTTGGCTATCGCCGTTCTCGCGTTGGGCACCGCGCTAGGGGTGTTTTTGGTTTTCAGCCGCATCAGTGATCTCGAGGAGGGGAACGCGGACATTCGAGAGGCTCTGGGCGCCATCGCCAAGAACCGCGACGAATATTTGGAAGCCAAAAATCGCGCCCAGGCGCAGGAACAGCGGTTGGGAAGCGATCCGCCCCAGCTCGTGGCCGACATCGAGTCGGCCGCACGAGAGGAGACGGTTCAGATTGCGGAGAGCACCGAACGTCCGCCCCTGGCCGCGGGAAAACGTTGGATCGAGCACGACGTCGATCTCAAGATTCGCGGAGTCGATTTGCAGGCATTCGCGAATTTCCTGCGGCGCGTGGAGACGGGGCCCCGGCCGATTTTCTGCACGCGGCTGTCCCTGAAACGCCGCTTTTCCGAGGCCGATAAGCTTGACGCCGAGCTGACCGCCACCGCGTTTGAACGGGTCAAGGACGTCCCCGCCGGTAAGAAGAAGCCAGACTCGAAGGCCAAGGGGAACGCCACATCGGAGACCAAGTCGGAGGCCAAGTCAGACAGCAAGAGCCGGCCGTCAGGCAAGGAGACATTGTGACGTCCGAACGGATTCGGCTGATACGGCGGTCCGCGGGGTTTGTCCTGTTCGGACTCGTTGCGTATTTGCTCGCTCTCACTTTCTGTTTTCCGTACGATCGGGCCCGCGAAATGGCGGTCGCGCTCGGGGCCAGGAACGGCTACGACGTGGAGATCGCCGGCGCGGGACCTGCTTTCCCTTTTGCTGTCAAACTCGTCGACATTCGCCTGCGTTCCCGCGTGGTGGCCGCGGGCGCGAAACCCGTGCAGGCACGATTCGAATCGGCCCGCTTGGCGTTGTTGCCCCTGCTGCTGTCGGGGGGGCATGCGGTCGATCTGGAACTTTCGGGTCTCGGCGGTTCAATCGAATTGAGCGCCAGCGTCGGACAGAAAGGTCCTTTTCACTACGACTTGCAGGCCCGGAACATCAACATGGCGCAACTTCCGGGCGCGCGGGAAACGTTGAATCTGCCGCTCGGGGGCACGCTGGAGGTTTCGGTCCGCCTCGATTCCACGTCCGGGAGCTTCGCAGACGCAAAGGGCGAGATCTCTTTCAGGTGCGGCGCCTGCGTGGTTGGCGATGGCAAGACACCTATCAAGATCGGCGGCGGCAACGCGTTCCTCGCTGCCGGCTTGACACTCCCGCGCGTGCGGCTTGGCGATCTGGCGGGCCGGGCGGTGATCCAGAAAGGCGTCACCAAGCTTCAGGGTGTGCAGGCCAAGTCCCTTGATGCCGAGCTGACGCTGGAAGGAGAGATCGCACTGCGGGATCCCCTTGCGTACTCCACGTTGAACGCTTACTTGAGATTCAAGCTGGGGGACGCGCTGCTCAAAGCGTCACCGACGATTGGCAGTATTTTACAGATGGCCGCGGCGCCCGGGCGCCGGCCGGATGGTTTCTACGGCCTTCATCTGGGGGGGACGTTTTCCGCCCCCACGTCGGTCTTCGCGACGACGGCGCCCGCCGGAGCCTCGGGTGTTGCCCTTGGCCACCAGCCCGGGCGCCCCGCCATGATGCCCGTCCTGTCTCCCCCGGCACCCCCTCTACCAGTCCCCGTGGTCGCGCCGCCTCCTCCGCCGGCTCCACCGTCTCCGCCTGCGCCCGTTGCGCCGGCTCCGGCTCCACCCCCGCCGCCTGCGCCCGTTGCGCCGGCTCCGCCACCACCTCCTCCGCCGGCTCCTCCGCCACCACCCCCGCCGGCCCCACCCCCGCCGCCTGCGCCCGAAGCCGCCGCGGCGGCCCCTCCGATGCGCGGCTTGGCTGCCAATGGCCCAATTGAATCCGCCAGGGGAACGGTGCGCGGCATGACCGGAGGAAACGGCGTTGCCCCGCCGTCCCCGCCGAGCGCAGGAGGAACGTCGGGGGCCGCGGCCGCAACGGTCGATGGCGCTCCGGCGCCGTCGACAGGTTCCCCGGAGCAAGGGCCCGGGCAGGACACGGTCGTCCAATAGAGCTGCGCGCGCGAATATTAGTGTTGGTCATCGCCTTCGCGTCGAAGAGTCCGGATACCGTGAACAAGTCGTTCGCGTTCAATCGCGCGCGGCACTCCGCGTCGATGACAGCAACGGGCCCGACACGTCGGTAACAGGGTCGCGTCCGGATCGCCGGACGCAGAAATTGGCGGGGCCTCCCTGCGTTCGCGGTGGCGGCCAAACGCAGCTACGTCGATTTCTTCATCGACAAGCTGGTGCCCAAGGACGAGCTGCAGATAACCGCCGCCCCCGTGTACTGGGACTATCAAGCGGTGGTCGCGTACAAACCATCCAGCGACGATCGATTTCGCGCCATGGTCTACGGCTCGTACGACGACTTCAAACTCATCTTGGCCCACCCGGACGACGCCGATCCCTCCATTCGCGGCGGATTGAGCTCGAGCAGCTCGTTCCATCGGGGGCAGGTGACCTGGCAGCACAAGTACAGCGCATCAGTCGAGCACGAGATCAATGCGACGGTGGGGCCCTTCTCGTTCGACCAGAAGGTCGGGCCAGCCCTCGCGTTTCAAGTTCCCGGCTACGACGCATTCCTGCGCTCGGAGTGGCGGGCGCGGCTGGGCGATCGGCTGCGTCTGATTGGCGGGCTGGATATCTCGTACCAGTGGATCGACGGGAAATACAGCGGTCCCCGCATCACGCAACTGGATGGGGATCCCGACACCTTCGGATCGCTCACCGGACAACAGAACGTTCAATTCTCCCGCAAGTTCGACTTCTTTCGACCGGCGGCCTACGTCGAGGCGGTTTGGCAAGCGACGGACAAGTTGACTTTGGTCCCCGGCGGACGCGTCGATTACGTGGGCGATGTCGATCACTGGACTTTCGACCCGCGGGTGACCGCGCGCTACCAGGTGGCCGCGGGGACCACGATCAAGGGGGGCGTCGGCCTCTTCTCGCAAGGCCCCGCCTTCGGCGAGTCATTGCCGGTGCTCGGCAATCCGCACCTGCTCCCGTCGCACGCGCAGCACTACAGCCTGGGTGTCGAGCAAGAAGTCGGCGGCCGGTTGAAACTGACGGCCGAAGGCTTTTACAAGCGGCTCAGCCTGTTGTCGGTGAACAGCCCCGTGCCGGGCGAAAACTTAAACAACGACGGCGTTGGCCGGATCTACGGCGGCGAGGCGTCGGCGAAACTGCGGCCCACGACCAAGTCGAGCGGGTTCCTGTCGTACACCCTGTCGCGCAGCGAGCGCGACGATCACGGCACCGAATGGCGTTTGTTCAACTGGGATCAGACACACATCCTGACCGTAGCGGGGGCGTATCGGCTGGGGCGCGGGTGGGATTTATCGGGGACGTTCCGCTACGTGACCGGCAACCCCATCACCCCGACGGTGGCCAGCATCTACAACGCCAACACCGACACGTACAAGCCGGTGTACGGCGCCGTCAACAGCGACCGCAGCAACGCCTTCCATCGCCTCGACGTGCGGGTGGAGAAGAGCTGGCACATCAAGAGCGGGAACATCGCCGCCTATCTGGACGTGCAGAACGCCTACAACAGGCACAACGAAGAGGGCCGCAGCTACAACTACAACTTCACGCAGTCAGGCGTGATCTCGGGCTTGCCAATCATCCCCAGCCTGGGCGTCCGCGGCGAGCTCTAAAGGGAGACAGGACCATGAACCCCAACGCAACGAGAACGAGAACGAGAACGAGAACGACCATGAACACCACAAACACTCACGCCGTGAGAAATGCGATGAACACGAACACGAACGCGACCACGAAAACGACCGCAAACGCGAACACCAACCGGACCGCGACTGCAAACTTGCCGTTCGCCCGAATGACCGCGGGCTCGGTGCTCGTGGCCGCGCTGCTGCTGGGCGGATGCGGGCCCACGTTCGACCCGGCCTCGCTGATCAAGACGACCCGGGTGCTGGGGGCGCGCGTGGAGGTCGACGGCGCACCCGATCGGGCCATGCCCAAACCGGGTGAGACAGCCTCCGTCACGTGGCTGCTGACGTCGCCGCAGGCCACGCCGCCCGTGGCATGGGTGTTCGCCCTGTGCGCGCCCGGAACGGAAGGTGGAAAGACTTCGCTGAGCTGCGAAAACGCGCCGGTGGCTCTGTTTCAGGGAACCCAGAACCCGCCGCGGGTGTCGATTACGATCCCAGCGGCCGATGCCCTCGGCACCGCCACCAGCCTGCTCCTGTACGGCGAGCTCTGCGCCGGCCCGGACTCGACGCCCACCTTCGACCCGGAGAACGGCATTCCCCGCTGCACGGGCGGCGGCACCGGAACCAGCGCGTCGGTCCTGATTTCGCTGCAACGGGGCGCCGACACCAATCACAACCCCACCGCCGAGCGGGCCTTCACCTTCGACGGCCAGCCCTGGGCCCCGCGCGTGGCCGGTGACGATCCTTGTGTCTCGGGGCCGCGCGTGTCCGCGGCAAGCAAGGACCACATCATCGGCAACCTGATCGAGGGCACCGATCGCGAGAGCTACAGCGCGCTGATGGGCGACCCGCCGGTGGCGACCCCCACGCGCGAGAATCTACAGATCTCGCAGTTCACGACCGCCGGCGAGCTGAAGAGCCAGTTCTCGTTCGTCGAGGCTGCCGATGACAATCCCCAGACGACGGTCACGGTGAAATGGAACGCACCCAAGGCCGCCGACGTACCCGCGACCGGCTTGCCGGTGACGTTCACCTTCGTGGTGCGCGACAACCGCGGCGGCGTCGACTGGACCACCCGCGCCGCCTGCGTGGTTCCGTAGAAAGGACTCTCGTCATGAAGACCATCCCATTCGCATCTTTGTTGTTCGCGCTGCTCGGCTCCGCCGCCGGCAACATGGCAAATAACGGTAAGAAACATCTGCACTTATATGTCGGTCTAAATCCGGATGCTACCTGCTCCCGCCCCCCTTTTCGCCCTTGTTTGCCCTACACGCCACGTTTCCGGGGTCGAGCCGAGCCGAGAGGACGGTACCGTGTCGCGTGACCCTTCGT
>JADGRC010000227.1 GCA_017881245.1 Pseudomonadota bacterium | reverse complement strand
GGAGTGCTGCTCATCGACATCCCGCTCGAAGCGTGGGATTGGCTGCGCGCGGCACGTTTCGACATGAATGAGTCACTACCCGGGTGGAACGTCGGCGACACGCTCACGTATACGTTCACGATCTTGGTGGGACTCGCGCTGGCGGACGCCACCACGGCACCGTGGCCCGCGTCGTACACCGACATCACGATGCCGAAGGATTTCGAGGGCGACATGCTCCCAGGCATAACTACAGTTCCCCGCAACGGCGGCGGCTACGTGCTACCACCGACGTCGATCTTGCTCAGTCTCGGGAGGCATGCCGACAAGGCGTATGGCGTCAATCGCAATGTCGCGACGGCGACGCAAAAGTGGACCTCCTGTGCAGGCGACGGCACGGGCACCGAGGAGTACAAGTACTTCAACAACCACGTCATCGGCTGCCACGTCATGGAGAACACGGGCAACAACGACTGCTCCGCGGCCGAGATCAAGTTCATCGATGACAACCGGCCGGTCTTCGGGGTCACGAGCGGCTCGGTCACGACCAAGATCCTCCCCGACAGCGCCACCTGCGCCGACATTCGGGCCGCGCTGCCGATGATGTAGGGTCACCTACCATGGCGGAGCGAAGCAAACCGGCCCTCCGCATCGCGCCCCGGGCTACGCTCGCGGCGCAGGTGGCCTTTGCCGCGGCGGTTCTGGTCGGCTCGTCCACCGCTTTTGCGGCGGCATTTGCCGCGGCGGAGTTCGGGGGTGCGCACGGCAACGTGGTTACGACCGACCCCACCGCGATCTATTTCAATCCGGCGGGGATGGCGCTCAGTGAAGGGACGCGCCTTTACGTGGCCGGGCTGGGGGCGCTCCTCCGCGGAAGCTGGACGCACACCCAGGCGCCGTCGGAGATGCCGGATCCACCGGGCGCCGAAGGATCGGACACGGGAACGGCGCGGTTTTCGAGCCTGTTTGGGGGGCCGGCGCTCGCCCTCACCACCTGGATTGACCGCGTGGCGCTGGGAGCGGCGCTGTACGCCCCGTTCTTCGGCTCCATCCACTGGGACCAGAACCCGCGTTTTGTGAACGATCCGAAGTTTCCCGGCGCGGCGGACGGTATTCAGCGCTGGCACTTCATAGATGGGTCGCTGTCGTCCGTCTATGTGTCGCTGGGGGCGGCGACGCGTTTCGGCCCGGTGGCCATCGGCGTGACGGGAAACCTGATCCGCTCGGCGGTCTACCTCAATTTCGCCAAGAGCTTCTCGCAACAAGTCGTCGACGTGAACTCCGAAGGAAGGATCGCCATCGACGTATCGGGGTGGGAGGCCAGCTTCGGTCTTGGGGTGATGGTCGAAGCGATTGCGGACCGCCTCTGGTTCGGGGCCTCGTATCAGGCGCAACCGGGTTTGGGCCAGACGAAATTGGACGGAACGCTGACGCTCAGCATGGGCGA
Source organism: Pseudomonadota bacterium (assembly GCA_017881245.1). Lineage (GTDB taxonomy): Bacteria > Myxococcota_A > Polyangia > Fen-1088 > Fen-1088 > FEN-1088. The sequence continues at coordinate 2,240 of JADGRC010000227.1, read as the reverse complement.
TGGCAAGAACCCACAGAGCGTCACGTTCACGGAGGCGCTTCCTGACATCGTACAAGCAGGGTTGCGGTTTCGGCCCATCACCGGCCCCCACGCGCTCGAGCTGCGCGGCTACGGCGAGCTGACGCGCTGGAGTCGTATGCAAACACAGTGCGTGTCCACGCGAGGTCAGCCCTGCGCGGTCCTCCCGGACGGCAGCGACGCGACGCCGGGGGCGACGACCATCCAAAATCTCCGCCGGTATTGGAAAGACACCTACCGGGCGGACGTGGCGGCCAGTTACTGGGTGACGGAGGCCGTCGAGATGTTCGCCGACGTCGGCTTCGAGACGGCCGCCACGCCCGACGCCACGCTCGACCCCGGGCTGAACGATGCGCAGAGCGTGCGCATCGCACTCGGCGGCCGTTTTGCGCTGCCCAACCGCATGTTCGTCAGCGCCACCGCGACCGACATTCAGTACGCGTCCCGCGACAACACGGGAAAGAGCACGCTGTCCGCCGCGGAGTTCCCGACCAAGCGCCCGGACGGTGGCGGCCAGTACCAGCTTTGGCTGGGGATTCTGCAGGTCAGCCTAGAAAAACAGTTTTGAGGTGCCCAAGGTGGAAACGACGATGGCAACGCCCCCCGCATCCTTGGTCGACCTTTTCGAAGCGAGCGTGACGCTGCACGGCGCCCGCCCCCTGTTCCTCACGAAGACCGCCGGCCGCTGGGTGGAGACGACCTACGGTGAATTCGCCCAGCTCGTCGACGCCGTCCGCGGCGGGCTCGCCGGGCTGGGGGTCGGCCCGGGGGACGCGGTCGGAATCATCTCGGCAAACCGTCTCGAGTGGGCGGCGGTGGCCTACGCGAGCTACGGTCTGCGCGCCGTGGTGGTCCCGATGTACGAATCGCAGCGCGCAAACGACTGGGCGTTCGTCATCCGCGACGCGGACGTGCGCGTGCTGTTCGTCTCGAAGGCGGCGATTCAGAGCAAGCTGGCGCCGCTGACCGCGTCGCTCCCCGGCCTGCGCGCGATTTGCGTCTTCGATCCGTCGGAGCCGAGCGCCGAGCTGGCGTTCGCGCGCCTCGCGCAAGGCGGCGCACGCGCACCGGTCCACCGTCCCACATCGGCAGACGTCGCGGCGCTGATGTACACGTCCGGGACCACCGGCGAACCGAAGGGCGTGGTGCTCACCCATGGGAACCTGGTCTCCAACATCACGACCTTGTTGCCCTTGGTGCCGGTCTCGGAGCAGCACCGCACGTTGTCTTTCTTGCCGTGGGCGCACGCGTTCGGCCAGACACTCGAGCTGCACGGCGTGATCGCGATCGGCGCCTCCACCGCCCTCGCCGAAAGCCTCGACAAGATTGTCGACAACCTTTCGGAGATCAGACCGACCGCGCTGTTCGCAGTGCCACGCGTGTTTCTGCGGGTCTACGCGGGCGTCAACACGCTGCTCGCGACCAAACCGCGCCCTGTCCGCTGGCTGGCGAAGCGAGGGTTGGCGCTCGGCCGGCGCCGCGCGGCCGGGCAGCGCCTCTCTTGGCTCGAGCGGATGATCTGGCGCGCCGCCGATCGGGTCGTGTTCCGCCGGGTGCGCGCCCGTGTCGGCGGACGGCTCCAATTTGCGATCTCGGGCGCCGCGGCGCTGCCGCGGGACGTGGGCGAGATGATCGACGGCCTCGGCATCGAGGTATACGAAGGCTACGGCCTCACCGAGACAAGCCCGATTGTTTCGGCGAACGTTCCCGGCCATCGGAAGCTCGGCAGCGTGGGACGGCCGCTGCCCGGCGTTCGTGTCGTCATCGACACGAATGCCACGGGCGACAGCCAGCAGGGCGAGATCGTCGTCTACGGCCCGAACGTGATGCGCGGATACCACAACCGTCCGGAGGAGACGCGCGCGATCCTGACTGACGGCGGGGGGCTGCGAACCGGCGACGTCGGCTACCTGGACGGCGATGGATACCTCTACATCACGGGGCGGATCAAAGAGCAGTACAAGCTGGCAAATGGCAAATTCGTCAGCCCATCTCCGCTCGAGGACCATCTGAAACTGTCGCCGTTCATCGAGGACATGATGATCCATGGCGACGGGCAGGTCTACAACGTCGCGCTCGTCGTGCCGGATATGGATGCGGTTGGCCGCTGGGCAGCGGCGTCCGGGGTCCGAGACGGCGCGGGTGCGCAAGAGGCGCAAGACGCGGTGCTGTCCAATCCGCGCGTCATCGCCAAGATCGCCGCCGAGATCGAAACACTATCG
>JADGRC010000226.1 GCA_017881245.1 Pseudomonadota bacterium | reverse complement strand
TTCTTGATGAGGAGACGTTGGTTGGGCTCGCCTATTCCGCTTTCACCATCCCCTCTACCTGCGACATTTCGAACCCCGTCAACTCACAGGTATCTGCCGTCGGCGGAGAGGCAGTGATCAACCTCACAGTAACCGTCAAGGGCGGCTGCGTGGCCCTGAACGCATTTCCGATTTTGAATGCTCTCCCGGTGTGGCCGGGCTGTATACCCGTCGCGGTCTCGGGAGACATCGTAAAGCGACATCCGTTGTCTCGGAATGGAGGATCCCCTTAATTAGGGTCCCCATCGGGGACGGGTGAACTCCGTCTGGAGTTGACCCGATTTGGTGGATACCCAAGCTCAGTCAAATGGCCGTAGAAAAGGTGACACGTGTCGAAGTTGGAGACGACGTTTCGTCCTATGATCGACCTGTCGTCTCGCCGGACATACGAAAAGGCAGCCCGGGGGCTTCCAAGCCTGACGGGAACATGTCCGGGGTGGAACGCATAGAATGATGACGTGCCTTGGTCTCGATTCACGCGAATCGCCCTGGCCGCCGGGGTGTGCGGCGCGCTAGCGGGAACGGGCGCGCTGTGGGTCCACTGTCGCGCCCTCGGGGCCGAGATTGCGCGCCCTCGCGATCTTCACGGTGGCGCGTACGCGGGCTCTGGCGCCTGCGGGAGTTGTCATCTGGACCACGACGCCACTTGGCGCCGGACGTTTCATCGCACGATGACCCAGGACGTGTCGTCCGATTCGCTTCCGGGGGTCGTTGCCGGTGATTTTTCAGGCGCGACGGTGCGCTACGGTGGCGTCGAGGCGCTCATGCACCGAGACGCGTCGGGGCGTTTCGTGATGACCTTCGCGCCGGAAGGCGGGGGTGGAAAATCGGTGGACGCGGTCGTGGTACGCGCCGTGGGGTCGCGTCGCTACCAGCAGTATCTCGCCGAGGTGGACGGAGTGTTGTGGCGATTGCCGGTCGCGTTTCATATCGAGGAAAAGCGTTGGTTTCACATGAACGGCGCGTTCTTGACGCCGGATCCGGGGCCGAACGACAACGTCAACGCTCCAGCCGCTGGAACTAGCGCTGGCGCTGGCGCTGGTCCCGGTCCGGGCGCGGGGATGGACGTCGATGACGCGTCAGTGCCGCGATTTGGTGGCGGCGCGTTCGATCGCCACGTCACGCGCTGGAACGACAACTGCGTCTTTTGCCATAACGTGGCCCCGAATCCTGGCCACGATTCCCACACTGGTGCTTTTCGCACGTCCGTCGCGGAACTGGGAATCGCGTGCGAGGCGTGCCACGGTCCGGGCGCCGAGCACGTTCAGGTCAACCAGGACCCTCTGCGTCGGTACGAGCTTCGCTTGTTGGGCGTGGCCGATCCCACCATCGTGAATCCATCGCGCCTGTCGCCGTCCCGCTCGGCCGATGTGTGCGGCCGCTGTCACGGCCAACGCATGACCGACAACGTCTCGGCCTTCATGACCAACGGTGATCCGTTCGTTTCGGGCGACGATCTGGCGCTCTACAGCGCCCCGCTGTGGCGAGACACCTCGTTACGCGGGGAAGCCGGCGTGTTCGCGAGCCGGTTTTGGGACGACGGCACGCCGCGCTTGACCGCTTACGAATATCAGGGACTCCTGCAATCGCGGTGCGCCGAGCGCGGGACACTGACCTGCACGACCTGTCACGGTATGCACGACGGGAATCCCCGGGGTCAAATTCGCCCGCTCGCCCGCGGGGATCGGGCCTGCACTTCCTGCCACGTGTCCCTGGCGGCGACGGCGGCGGTCGCGCTCCACACGCACCATGATCCGGCCGGGCCAGGGGCTCGGTGCGTGTCGTGCCACATGCCGCGCATCGTTTATGGGGTCCTCGACATTCATCCGAGCCATCGAATCGAAATCCCCAACCCGAAGCGCGCGATAACCACGCATCGACCGGATGCATGCACCCTGTGCCACGTGGACAAGGACCGCGCCTGGGCCGTGACGGAGCGAGCCCATCTGTGGCCCGACGCGGGCCACTTGGGGGCCGCCCGCTCGGGGGAAGCGGCCCCATCGGACGACCATCTTTCGCCGCGCCACGCGATCTATGCCGGGGATCCTGTGGTTCGCGCGGTCGCGGCCGACGCGGTTGGACGCGCGCCACTGCCCTCGGAAGCGGCCGCCGGGGATCGCGCTTTGCGGGCGCGCGCCGGGATGCTCTTGGACGCGATGGAGGGTGACCGCTACCCGGCCGTGAGACACTTGGCCGCACGAGCACTCGCCGTTCTGATCGCGGCGCGAGAGCCGTCGGTGCGGAGAAAGGCAATCGCCTTTGAGGCGACCGGGCCGGCGGGCGATCGCGCACGGGCGATGGTCGAATTGCGGCAGGCCCTGTTTCTTCCCAGTGCGTCCGGAAGCGACGCCCTCCGGATCGCGGCTTTAAGGGCGGACGCCGCCCACGCCGACATCGACATCGGCGAATAGGGTCACCGGACGACTGTCGGGCGGCGATCAGATACGAGTGGCCAGATTCTCGGTTGCGATTCGACGCAGTTTCAAATAGCGATTGGGATCGCTTTGCCCGTCGTCTAGCAACCCAATGGCCAACAGACCCCGAATTCCGAGTGTACGTTCGAACCGATCGGACCAGTGATGTTGAAACGCCCGCAGCCATGCAAGCAGACATTCGCGCATGGACGGATCAAGCTCGCCAAAATCGGTTGCGGCCAGTTCTGTCAAGGCAGTGGTCACCCGAGCATCGTCGAAGAATCGAGTGGGGGTCTTCCGAATCGCTCCCCATGGAACCCCCCAGTCACACAGATCTTCCCAGGCGACCGACATGTCATAACCTTAGCATCGTGCCACTTGAACTTGATCGGGCGCGCATCGATACCGTGGTGCGCGCCGTCGCCGACCGCCTGAAGGGCGATTGGCTGCTCGTCGGAGGCGGATTGGTGGCGTTGTGGTTGGAACCGCGGCGTGTCACGGAGGACGTGGACATCGTCGGTATCCGGGGATCGGCTGCGGATAGGCTCGACTTGCTGGGCCTTGCTCGCGAGCTCGGGCTGCCGATCGAGGCCTTGAACTCCGCCGCCGATTTCTTCGTCTATCGGGTCGCCGACTGGCGTGAGCAGATCGAGGTTTTCTGGGAGGGCGCGCAAGGCAGAATTTATCGTCCTTCGGGCACGCTGTTCTTGTTGCTCAAGATCCATCGCCTTTCGGCTCGTGATTTAGACGATTGCATCGCCCTCATGAATCGAGTCGCAGGGGACGGATCGCCGCTCGACGTTCCGCGCGTAGTCCAGGCGCTCGATGGTTTGCCGCCGGCTCAGGATGCAGCGTTGGGGGATCGTCGCGCCCGTCTCCGGAGCGTTCTGACGCGTGGCTTGCCCCCCAGCGGATAGACGCCCAATCGGGGCTGCGTCCGATCACCCGGGTGAATGGCCTCCTATTTCTGGCACGCAAATTGATATGTCGACTCCGATGACGCGGTCGCGGGTTCGCGGCGCCGGATATCGGCACGACTGCTTTTCGTAGGGTGGACGATGGGTTACCCGAAGAGTCGCGCGTTCGCTTTTTCAATATTCCGGAAAAGGACATTGATGTGACTAGCGGGAATCGAGGGGTGGTCATACGACCATGCGGGGAAGTCGTAGTCTCATGACCGAAACCGAATCGAAGGGCCGGTTACTGGACTTCGCGAAAAGGCTGCTGCCGACGAATAGCTTTGGCGAGCTCTTGGCCGTGACTCGTGACGAGGTCAAAGAGAGCGTCGGGTACCGGCACGCCTGGTTGATGGTGGCGGATCAGGACGACATGAATGAGTTGAGGCTGATCGATTTTGCCGGCGATCGTCGCGAAATCGCCTGGGAGGTGGCGCCCACGCTGCGAGTCAGCGGCGATTCCTTCTTGGAGCAGCTGGTCTCGAGTGACGGACCGATCGTGATCGAAGACGCCCGAATTGATCCGCGCACAAACAAGGACATCGTGGAGCAGCTTCAAAACCGCACCCTGATCAACATTCCCATGCGGCTGCTCGACAAGCCGTTCGGCATCTTGGGCGTGGGGACTTTCGGCGACGAAGGCTGCCGATTGCCAACCCCATCCGAGTTGGAACACTTGGTCGCCATGACGGGGCAGATCAGCGTCGCCACCGCGCGCATGCGGTTCGTCGAGGCACAAGCGCGAGCCGATCGCCAGCGCATCGAAATGGAACGCCGTCTGTTGCAGCTGCAAAAACTGGAAAGCTTGGGATCGTTGGCGGGCGGCGTCGCTCACGACTTCAACAACCTGTTGACGGTGATCCTGTCGTGCGCCGGCCTCGCGGCGGAACGCAGCGTCGATCCGGTTGTTCGAGAGGAAGTGCGAACGATTGGCGACGCGGCGCTGCGGGGCCGCGATCTCACCCAAAAATTGCTCGCGATGGGACGTCAGCAGGATCTCGCTCTGAAGGCGCTGGATATGAACGGACTGCTGGTCGATATCATCTCCCTGATCCGACGCGTCCTACCCGAGACGATTCAGATCGATCTGATCAGGGGAGCCCGCTTGCCGCTCATCGAGGGGGATGCGTCCCAGCTCGACCAGGTGTTCATGAACCTGTGCATCAACGCCCGCGATGCGATGCCGAGCGGCGGTCGCCTGACCTTGGAAACGGAACAGGTATTGATCAATGGGAGTTACGTGGCGAGCCATCCGTGGGCGAAGCCCGGTCGATACGTCCTGACGACCGTGTCCGATACGGGTGTCGGGATTCCCCACGACGTCATCGAACACATCTTCGAGCCGTTCTACACGACCAAGGCCCCGGGGAGCGGAACTGGCCTGGGTCTGGCCGTGGCCTACGGAATCGTTCGCCAGCACGGCGGAATGCTTCATTGCTATAGCGAGCCCGGCGTCGGGACCTCGTTCAAGGTCTACTTACCAACCGGAGAACGCCTGGCATCCGCCGTCGGAACGAAACTGGTTGGCGCGGTTCCAAAGAGCGTGGGTACGGAGCGCGTCCTGGTGGTCGAGGACGACCCGGCCGTGCGCGCGGTTGCCGCTCGCATTTTGCGGCAAGCCGGCTATTTCGTAACCACCGCCGAGAACGGGGCCGCCGCCTGCGAGATCGCGGCCCGCGAACCGGTGGACTTGGTTGTCCTCGATGTCGTAATGCCGGGCCTGTCCTGTCGCGAGTGCGTCGTTCGTCTGCGATCACTGCGGCCTGGGACACGCATCCTGCTGTCGAGCGGCTACTCGGCCGGAACCAACTTGGGCGATCTGCTGCGGGAGACGGCGCTCGAACTGGTGCGAAAGCCTTACGATCCAGATCAACTGCTGTTCGCCGTTCGAGCGGCGCTCGGCGATTCGAACGGCCCTCCGTGACGCCATGGGGTCCGGCGGTGGCCCCCTTTTTGTTTAGCCTCTGCCGTGTCTTCTTGCTCGCCCGTGTCCCGGTCGATCGACTAGGATCAGCGCTGCGGCCATGTCGGAGAACGTCCCGAGGCAGTTCGGCAAGTACGTTTTGCTGAAATCGCTCGCTCGTGGCGGCATGGGGGAGATTTATCTGGCGGTGTCGGGCCAACCCGGCGGACTGAACAAGTTGTGCGTGATCAAGAAGGTGATCACCGAGAAGTCCGATCGCGCCAAGATCAACAGATTCTTGGATGAGGCAAAGGTCGTCCTGCGGCTGTCGCATGCGAATTTGGTGTCCACATTCGACGCGGGCGACGTGGGTGGTGAGCTGTTCATCGCCATGGAGTTGGTCGAAGGCAAGGATCTGCGCGAGATCTGGAACCGGTGCGTACGTACGCGCACCCGGATTCCGGTGGAGGTGGCGTTGGTCGTGGCGCGCGAGATCGCGCGCGCCCTGGCGTACGTTCACTCATATGCCGGACTTCGGCTCGTGCACCGGGATGTGGCGCCGCCGAACATCCTGTTGAGCTATTTCGGCGAGGTGAAGCTGACCGATTTCGGCCTGGCCCGCAGCATTTTGAAGCAGGAACACACCGCCCCGGGCGTGGTGTTCGGGCGCGCCTCGTACTTGGCGCCGGAGCAGGCGCGAGGTGAGGTCGCGGATGCCCGCACCGACGTTTACAGCCTGGGCATCATGCTCTGGGAACTCTTGACGGGGCAGCCTTATCTGCAACTCGCGGGGCTGGATCCCGTGACGTCGCTCTCGTTGGTGCGCAATCCGAAGACCCAGCCACCATCGACGCGCGCACCGTGGATTGTCCCCGAGCTGGACGCGATCGTGTTGAAAGCGCTTGCCGCCGATCGGACCTTGCGATTCCAGTCCGCGGAGGAGTTGCGCGAGGCGCTGTCCGACGTGATGACCCGCGTGGCCCCACGCGCCGACTCAGAGCGCATCGCGGGGTTTCTGCGGGGGCTCTATCGTGGAGTCGTAAACGAGGAGGCCGCCGAGCGGGAGCGTTTGCTGACCGAGACATTGCCTCGGTTTCGTGGCGAGCCGAGCCCCGAATCGAGCACGCCCCGCACCACCGTGATTCCCCCCGCCACCTCGTCCGCGGTGGGTGCCTTCGTTCCTGGGGGACTGTCCCCTTCGAGGGACGGCGATCGAACGGCGCCGTCGACGCCGATTGGCGCCAAGGTTCTGCGGATGGTGGAGGCCCCTCGGGAGTCGTTGCACGTTTCGGCGCTGCGGGCGCGCGCGGATTCACACGGGCGCGGGACAGTCGAGCAGTCTTCGGTTGCCGATGCTCCCACGAAGGTCTGGCGCAAGCGAAAGGAGGCAGGTGAGGAGGCGGCGGCGCAGACGTTCGTCGGACGTGTGATCGACAACCGCTATCACGTTGACAAGCGGATTGGCGAGGGGGGGATGGGGACCGTGTACGAGGCCCGGCACGTCGAGATTGGCAAGAAGGTCGCGGTGAAGATCCTGCATCGCATGTTCACGGGGGAAGAACAGTTGGTCGAGCGGTTCCGGCGCGAGGCGCGCGCGGCGTCTCAGGTGGGACACCCCCACATTGTCGAGGTGACGGATTTCGGAGCGACGGAGGAAGGGTGCGCCTACTTCGTCATGGAGCTGCTGCAGGGAGTGGATCTCGCCGATGTGCTGGCCCGGGAGGGGCGGATCGACGTCGTGCGGGCCGTGGGGATCGCGGCGCAGATTTGCCAGGCGCTTGAGGCGGCGCACGCCAAGGGCATCATTCACCGTGATCTGAAGCCCGAGAATATTTTCTTGGTCGCGCGGGATGGACGGACGGATTTCGTAAAGGTGTTGGATTTTGGTGTCGCGCGCAATCTGTCCGGCGAATCGCGGCGCTTGACCAATCCCGGGATGGCCATGGGAACGCCCGAATACATGGCTCCCGAGCAGGCGCAAGGAAGGCCAGTCGATCGGCGAACCGACGTATACGCCCTGGGCGCGCTCCTGCATGAGATGCTGATCGGCGCGCCGCCGTTTCGCGGCCAATCGTCGCATCAGGCGATGCTCGACGCCAAGCGACAGCCGTTACCCTCGCTGCGAAGCGGGCGGCCGGATATCCCGGCGGACCTGGACGTGATCATTCTTGGCGCGTTGGCGGCGGATCCAGAACGCCGGCCTCAGACGATGGCGCGTTTGGAACAGCAATTGGCCACGATTGTCTGGCGTCCATCGCGGTCTTTGGCGCCCACAGCCGAATCGCACGAAGACCATGGACCATCGGCGGGCGGTCCGGCTGCCGGCCAGGCCGCCGCCCGAAGCGACAAAAGCGAGCGGCCGAATCCCGCGAAGGACGGCGACCACTCTTTGCCGCTGTCTGTGCGGGCGCGCAAGCTGTCGCCGCCGGGGGTGAGCCGCACGGTGGCGCCTGATTTCGAGAAGCTGTTGGAGGCCGATCTCTCGCCGTCCGAGGGTGTCCAACTGCCCGAGGATGTGGCCGTAGACCCGATGGGTGTCGGAGGGCAAGGGGACGCGAATCGAAGCATGGAGCGGATTGAGCCGCCTCGCGCGCCCAGGTCCATGGCATTTCTCTTCGGGGTGGTTGCGATCGGCGCCGCGGCGACATGGGCCGTCACAACCGGAGGACCCGAATTCGCACGCGATTGGGTACATCGATCACGAAGGCGAGCAGATGCTCCGACGACCAATCGCTCTGGCGCGACCGCTACATCTTTGTCCGTTCCCGCGGAGAGCCGAGGCTCGCACGTAGCGGCGCCGACACCATCGTTGCCGTTGTCAGAGCCCGGGCCCTCCGCGGCTCGTCGGGCATCCGAGCCCGTCGTCCTCACCCCGCCTCGGGGCGGTCCAGAAATCGTCCAGACTCCACCGCTCGATCGCGCACGCGCGGCCCTCTCAACGGGCGCCCCCGACGATGCAGTCGCCGTGCTTCGTCCCGTGGCCGCCAAAGGCGACGCCGCGGCGAAGGCCCTCCTGGCCGAGGCCTTGGTGGCTTCGGGTTGGATGGACGTGAAGGTTTACAGGTGGAACATCGCGAGTCACAAGGCAAGGGAGGCGCTCGCTCTTGTGGATCCGAGCGGACCGAGTCGGGGTGCCCATGCCTTGCTCGGCGAGGCGTTCTATGCCCAGAATGATTTCGGCGCCGCTCTCGGTGAGTTCACGAAGGCACTTGCCGAGAGCCCGCGCGATGCGCGCCTAAAACGACGAGTCATTCGTTCGCGCCGGCAACTGCACCATCCGGCGGTCGACTCATCGGATGACGGCGGCGAATCAACGTCGGGCGAGGCGGCTTCCGAGCAGTAAGAGCAGTTGCATGGCCAGTGGCCGGTCGCCCTCGATGGTCAACCGGCCACCCAGCAACGCCTGCATCGGCGGAAGCGACCCCGTCTGGAGACCTTCGAACGTACTGCCGTCGAGACGAATCGTCGTTCGCGGGCGACCCGCGGTCACGCCCGCCTTGCCGACCGCCATATCGAGCGACCACCGCCGCGCGCTCCGGCCGGTGATCTCGACCAGGACCCGCCCTGAGATCTGCGTCAGCATATCGGCGTCGCGCGGATCCAGAAATAGCAGATCCAATGCGCTCCAACCGGGCGGCATCAGAGCCGGCAGCTGGGGATCGCCGTCGAACGCCGCCCTGAAGTCCTTGGCCGGTTGGCGCAGCCAAACATCGGGCGGATTCGCCGATGTCGGGGTGACAATCAGACGGTCGTCGTCGCATTCGATGTCCCACGCGCCGCCGCCGGCGCCCGACAGCGTGGCGCGCACGAGCGGAGCGTTTGCCGGCGCCCGTCGGCCCGTGGCCGCGTACGCATCCGGTAGCCAGGCCTCGAAAAAATCGGCGGTGGGAATGCCCGCCGGCGGTCGATCCCAGTTACTCATCCAGCAGACGACTATACTCCCTCGCCAGGCCTGAATGACTTATCTCCCCCGCCCACGATCCCAAGCGCACCCTCAAGCGTGCCGGCGACGGAATTCCGCCGCGGCGACGGCGCTGCTCCTGCCGCCAGTCTTCTTTCTGGCCACCCTCGCACGGGTCGCGTACGGACAATCGGGGGGAGACTTTCCAGACGCGACCTTCCGTCCGACGCGTGGCGTGTACGTGCCTGATGGGGCTCGGGCTGGCGAGGCGGATGCGACCGCTGTCGAACTGAACCCCGGCCAGTTACCCCTAATCACCGCGGGGACCACGACCCTAGTCGGAAACCTTTGGCGAGCCGAGGCGGCCATGCCGGGCAGGGGGGCGGCGCTGTTCCTTGCCGCGCCGGTCTGGGGAGGCGGCGGGGTTGGGCTTGGCGTACACGGGATCGCAGCCAGCGGCGGCGGTGCCGTGCCGGGTCACGGTAAATTCCAACTTGGATATGGGGTTGGCGGGCGCAGATTCGGAATTGGGGCCAGCTGGGCTCATCTGTTTGGTGGCCGTGTCGGCGGGACCGACACATTCGACGCCGGCGTTGGCTGGCGGCCCTTCGGATGGGTGGCCGGGGCACTGGTGCTCGAGGACTTCGCCCGGCCGCGGCTTTCGGCCGCGGCGGATAGGCTTTCCCGCCGCTGGGTCAGCGAGTTGGCGCTGAGACCGACCGGCACGGATCGACTGGAGCTCTCCGCGGCCGTGCTGCACGTCGGCGGCGCTCCGTGGTCAAGGGTGGGAACGCGTTTGCGTTTGGCCGCCCGCCCGGGCACGGCGTGGCGGCTCTTCGCCGAAGTAGAGCTAGCGCCGCGCCGCTCCGACGTCCTGTCGTCGGCGTTTGACTCTGGTACCGATTGGCGGACGACCGTCGGATTCGCCCTTGATTTCGATCACGGTGCGCTGCTCTTGGCGGCTCGGCGCTCGTTCACGCCGTCGGGCGCGGGCGGCGAAAATTGGGGCGCCTCGGCGGCCTGGCGGTCCAGCACCGAGAGAAACAGCTCCTCCACCAGCTCGGGCCGCGTGGCCCGTGTCAAAATGGAAGGAACCGACTCGGATCGCGAATTCTTGAACCTGGCCTTGCTGCTGCGACACGCGGCGCGCGATACGACAACAGCCGCCTTGCTCTTGAATGTCCAGGGAACCGAACTCGGCTTTGGCCGTATCGAAGAATTGCGCGATCTGATAGCGGAAGCGCGGGGGCGGGGTAAGAAGGTCATCGCGTATGTGACCAACGCGTCGATGCGCGACACGTACTTGGCGAGCGCGTGCGACCGCGTGGTGATGCATCCCGCGGGTGGGATGACTTTCGCAGGACTCGCGCACGCCGTGACGTTCTACAAGGGCGCCATGGACCGTCTGGGCGTGAACGTGGACTTGGTTCGCATCGCCGAATTCAAAGGAGCGATGGAACCGTATGTCATGACCAGCCAGTCCGATCCCGTGCGGCAAAATCGCAACGCCCTGCTGGACGATGTCCACGCTCGCATCCTGTCCGGCATCGCGGCGGGGCGCGCGTCGGCGTTAGCCGGGTCGGGATTGTCACCCAAACCCAGTTTGGCCCTGGACGTCGCGCGCCTGGATGAGTTGATCAGCGTGGGAACGTTCACACCCGACGAGGCACAACGCGCGGGGTTGGTGGACGCGGTCCGCGACGATCATGAGATCGAGCAGTACCTTCGAGATTTCCTGGGACTTGGCGCAATCGATGTTCTCGATTCCGACCCGGCGCCGCTTCGTTCGCCGCGCTGGTCCCGCTCGCGGGTCGCCGTGATCTTGCTGGACGGGACGATCAGCGATGGACCCAGCCACCATTTCCCGCTCGGACTGGGAGACGTCGCCGGCGCCGATACGCTGGTCGACGCGCTGGAGGAATGTCGTCGCGATCCGGATATCCGCGCGGTCGTCCTGCGCGTGAACAGCCCTGGTGGCTCGGCGTTTTCCTCCGACGTCATCGCGCGCGCGGTCTCGCGCGTCCGCGCGGCGGGAAAGCCCGTCGTGGCATCCATGGCGGACGTCGCCGCTTCGGGGGGATACTACGTATCCGCGCCGGCGGATGTTATTTTCGCCGAGCCCTCAACCACGACAGGGTCGATAGGTATCTTTGGGTTCAAACTGGACGTGGCGCGCCTGCTGTCGATGCTGTCGATCAACGTCGAGGTGGTGCGGCGGGGACCTCACGCCGACCAGCAGGCACCCTATAGGCCCTGGACCGCCGACGAGCGCGCAATGACCGAGCGAAAGATTCGGCACCTCTACGACCTGTTTGTTGCCACCGTCGCAACGGGACGGAAATCTCGGGGTGTCACGCCCGCGCGCGTGGATGAGGTCGGTCGTGGCCACGTCTGGACCGGCGCCCAGGCCCGCCCCTTGGGCCTGGTGGACGACTTTGGCGGCGTCATTGCCGCCATCGATCGAGCAGCGGCCCTCGGCGCCGTTCCGTTGACCTACCGCGAGACGCCTGATCTCGTGATCCTGCCGCGACCAAACAGCACGGTTCTCCAAAGGATACTCGGGCTTCCGCAAGCAAATGCCGATGGCGCGCCCTCGCCCTTTCCCCCATCAAGCCTGGCGGAACCGGTGAAATCCGCGCTCAGACTTGCGGCTCCATACTTGTTGGGCCCAGGCGAGGGCATCGACGCTCGCCTTCCCTTCGATCTTCAGATCCGCTAACTAACCTGCCCCAGTAGGGAATCTACTGGAGGAACGCGCGTCGGAAGGTGCGTATGTCACCCAATAGGTCGATCCGATAGTTCAGGGTGTAGTCGACCGCATTGAATATCTCCACAGCATTCGTGTACGCCGTCTGAATAGCCGCTGACTTGGTCATGTCGGTGTTCTGAGCCGCGGCCGCTTGCGCGGCGGCCATGTTGCCTTTTGCGGTGTACCAATCAGGCAGGGGTTGTCCGCCCGATGTGCCGTACTTCTTTGGCAAAGTACCGGGGGTTCCTGGTACGCCAGCGATCTGGTTCAACTCCTGGAGCACGGTGACCCCAATCCCCGGTCGAGTGGGATCGATTTGCGCCGCGTGATAGACCTGATGGGAAGTCGGATCGGAGAACTCGACCACCGTCGTTCCGGGCGCATAGGTCAGATCGTCGTTCGATCCCTTCAGAGTGACGTTGGCATAGCTCCCGAAATCGAGCGTGCTATCCCACGTTGTGTCCAGTTGGGCCAGCGCCAATCCCAGCGCGAAGTACCGGATGGTCTTGTTGACAGGCGTGTCTACCCGTTTGGCCGTGGGCAGCATGTATTCAGGCATGGGATAGGTGGCCTTGCCGAAAATACTGGGATCCACGACCGGCGCCGGCTTGTACACCCCGCTTGCCACGTATCCGCCGTATGCGGTCGGATCATTGCGGATCACGCCCGACAGAAGGGTCAGCATCTGGTCCTTGAACAGGCGATAGTAGTTGATCGAGTAACGGTCCTGGTCGGCAAAGTTGTCTACTCGGAAAAAGCGCGATTGCGTGCTGGTCAGAGCCTGTAGGGCGGCGAGCTTTTCGTACAGTGATCCGGCACGCGTGATTCGATAGTAGTAGTCGTCCGAAAAGTCGATGTAGTACGGCTTGCCATCGGGTAGGCTGATGGTCATCTCCGGCGCGTCGTTGTGACAGGTCTGCGTGCCGAAGCCCTGGCTGACGGCCAAGACATCGGGACTGCTGTCAGTCGCGCAGTGCAGGCCAGGTTCGGGCGTCTCCAGAACCTCCCCCAGAGTATTGAGCGACAAGATCGCGGCCGACAACAAGTCATCCGACAGCGCCGACCCCGAGAACGAGTCACCGAAGAAGTAGTAGAACTGAAACGCTTCGCTGAAACGATTGAAGTAACGACCGCTCAATCGGGTCAGATAGCTGTTTATGCTCCAGGTGAGCCTCCCACGCTGATAACCGTTAAACACGTAGTAGTTCTTGAAAAGGTCGATGACGTTGTTGACGATCTCCTGCTGGTTGGCACCCTGGTCCCATTGTTTGCAGTCCAGGTTCCCCTCGAATTCGTCGCTGCAGAACTTGTACGGACGCTCCGGAAAGATTCCGAACTTACCCATGTTGGAGGCCAGATTCTGGTAACCGTCCTGGAGGTTCGCCACGGAGATCTTGTAGGGCATGATGGCGGTATCTTCCAGCTTGTCCACGCCGCCCACCATGTCCGGAATTTTCTTGTAGTCGCCGAAGAACAAATCGTAGCTCAGTTGATTGGCCGCGCTGGTGGCAGTCGGCATGATGTCGATTAGCTGGCCGTAGCCGAAACGAATAGCGGCATAGTCATAACGACCCAGCCCCGAGACATCGGTGTTGAATCGGGCGCCGTAGTCCATGACCGTCGAGTACTGATGCTCGGGCAGGGAATTCTTGGCCCAGTCTTCCGGCGCCATGTTGGTCCGGATGTCCCAGTACTGCTTGCCGTAGTTGAGGGCGTCCGTCGAGCCGGCGAAGTTGTGTCGCAGTCCCATCGTGTGACCCATCTCGTGATCGGCCAGACCACGAAAAATACTGGCCCGCAACGTCTTGAACAGCACGTCACCCGACAAGTCCGCCAGTTGCAGCGCCGTCCCCAAGATGGCGTCGTCGGCGAAGTCGGCCGTCAGGACGCATCCATTGATAGCCAGTTTTTGCGCTCGATCGCGGCGGGCCTGGCGCGCCGATTCGCCCATCCAGCTTGAGGGCGATGCCTTGGCCAGATCCTGCGCCGGGATGTCTTGGATATTGGTTCGTCCGGGAATGTAGTTGGGAACAAACGCTGACAGGATGTCCTCGGTCATCATCATCTGTTCAACCGGCGTGCCCTTGAGAGCTGCCAGTTTTGCGTCCACGGCGAACGGGTCGACCGTGACCAGACGGGACGATGACGTGGACGATGGGGCACCGGGGACGGGATTCGACAGGGCCGGTCGGGCTCCGGGCACCCCCCCCGAGGACGCCAAAGCGTGCGCGTAGTCGCGGGCCTCGGACGTGAGGACGAATGCGTCGCGCTGCTGTCGATTCGCGGCGGTCTCCTTGATAATGTCGGAGACGCGCTTGCCCGACAACAGATCGTTCGAGGACAACTTTCCGTTCAGCAGATCCACGCTGTCGGCCGCGAATTGGGTATACGTGTCGAGCGCGGCTCCGTAGAGGTACAGGGTCGCCGACACGATTTCGCCCGTCTCGGGATCAGGCGACGACGGTCCGTATCCGAGCGGCGCTGACGACGATCCCTGGGGCCGGTCCACCCAGTAGACGAACGAATAGCGCAGATCGCCGTTGCGCTGCCAAGAGAACTTCTTGGTGTCCTTGTCGTCGAGCGTTTGCGTCAGCGCCTCGAGCGCCGTGCAGATGGGCACCAAATTGCTCTTGGTGACCGCGGTCGGATCAATCGCGGGGGAGACCTTTGACGTCTTGTCCTTGACGAGCGAGACCATGTCGGGGTGGCTGGTCAGGTAGGTCTTGACCCCGTCGACATTGCAGGAGTTCGTCTTCAGCACGAAAATGTCGGGGATACTTGCGGCGGCGGCGACGACGGTGGCCTCGGGGATGACCCCGTCCGATGTCTGCGCCTTTGCGAGTGCCTTCGCCGACAACTGCAGACCGGCCACGGTGCGTTTCATGGCGTCGTTCCATTCGGCAACGACCTGCTTTGCGCTGTCCATCAGCATGGGATCGTCGTCGGGAAACTCGACATTCAAGTAGTACGGAATCTCGCGAGGCGTGC
The DNA here is from genome assembly GCA_017881245.1 of Pseudomonadota bacterium. Lineage (GTDB taxonomy): Bacteria > Myxococcota_A > Polyangia > Fen-1088 > Fen-1088 > FEN-1088. The sequence continues at coordinate 24,119 of JADGRC010000226.1, read as the reverse complement.
GGTTTTCCTCCTTGATGAGCGCGGGCGTACCATCCGCGTTCAGCTTCGGGCTCCCGTTCGTATCCCGATCGATCGTCTTTTGCCAGATGTTCCAGCGATTCGCCAGGTACTTACGGGTCAGCTCGTTGGCGCCCAACTTGCGGTCGTAGTACTGGCGCACGGTCCGGAAGAATCCGAACTTGCTGAACTCGTCGGCGCCCACGTGAGTGCAGTCCGCGCCGCTGTACGTTCCCCCGGTCTGGGATAGCGTTGGGTCGTCGCAGGTGTGCGGACCGCTGCTCGTCCACACGACCGAAATGGGCTTTTGCGAGGCATCCAACAGCGGCTGACGGTCGGGATACTCGAGCGGTTGGTATTCGCCGTCCTTGACCGCCATGAACGAATGCCTCAGGCTGACCTTGGCCGGTCCGCAGCTCCACGGTCCCACGTCATCGGGCGCCGCCAACTTCGTGCATGCGGCGTAGTCGGGAGTCGCCTGTGTCTGCACCGTGACATCCAGGTAGTCCTTGGTGTAGATGGCGCGCCCAGGGTTCGTGATCTCGACCTCGCTGATCGCCGAGGTTCCGACGTTTGCCGATCCGGGGGTCCCATCCGCGGAAGCCGACGGCTGCAGCGAAATATCCATCAGCGGGTTCGCCAGTTTGTCGGTCGACCAATCCACCCGCATGAACTCGCGCTCGGACCAATCACGGTCGGTGGTGTTTTCGCTGATGACGTTGGTCTGTTCGCCCGTGCCCGGGTTGTATTCTCGTTTGACGTCGAAGTGCGACGTGATCTTGAAGGAAAAGACAGGCGCGTCGGTGTTGTTCGCGCCGCCCGTTATCGCGTTCTCGATTCCGGGGGCATAGTCGTACGCTCGATAGCCGATCAGTTGATCCTGGGTGATCTTGAACGTGACCTTGTCCATCGACCCCTGGGTGCCCTCGTAAGCCCAGCCGTTGGTCGTCGGAACATCGACAATGGTCCAGCGGTAGTAGAACTTCTTCGCCGACCCGTCCGCGTTGAACAAGAGCGCCTTGGCGATCTTGTCCGGCTGCGATCGGTCGATGTCTTCCTTGCCGGCACAACCCACCGCCGCCGCCAACAACGCCACAGTCGTGCCCACCCGAAAAAACCTGGAAATGTTGCCTACCGATGGACGGGTCATCTCAATCCTCCTACAGCGTTCCGCTCAAGCTTACGAAGCCCTGCGTGTAATTGTTGGCGTTGGCCCCCCCTGAAAGATCGAAGAAGGGGAAGCGTAGATTTTTGTACTGGGAATCAAGCGCGTTTTGAAAACTGGAGAGCCCGACGCTGATTCCCACGTGATCGGTGAATGAATATCCGAAAGACACAATGCCCCATGTGGTGTCCGCGCGACCCACGTCGCTCCGGGGCAGCATCGCCTCGGTGTCCGCCGAGACCCGGTAGCGGAACGAATTGGAGATCACCAGGATGGTGGCGAGGCTCCACTTGCCTTTTGACAGCGCCACGGTTCCGCTGGTCGCGAGGGCGAAATTGGTGTTGACCGAGCCGCCACAGCGATCCGACGCGGCGGCTGTCGGGCCGCCCGCGCTGCCCGCAGCCAAGCCCGCCGCCAGAAAGGGACGGCAGCCGCTGCTGTCATTGGGGCCACTGCCGCGCAGATCGTTCGTGTAGAAGTATTTGGTGAACACGCCGGCCAACGACGTGGCCAGGTTCCAGCGCTGCTCCGGCACGGGAGCGTGACCAAACTCGAAGGTCCGATTCAGACTCAGGCCCGCCGCCAGGCCGGTGACCATGTGGGAATATCGACTCTCGTAAGAGACCGGAATCACCACGCGGGCCACGCCTCCCACCCGGATCTTCGATCCGTCGAACCTGTATAGCTCCTTGGCCGAGAGCCACAGCCAAACGTCATAAGGATTGAAACCACGTCCATTGGGGACATCGGGCTTGGTGAACTCCTGCTCTATGTAGACGCGCGCGTTCGCCGACAGTTTGAGACGCGTTCCCAGATCGTAGGTCGGCCGCGCGAACACGGCCGCCGACACGTAAGGGTCACGGTAGCGACTGGTATAGAAGGACCCACTGCCCACGTAGTTGCTCACCTCCACGCTTGAGCCGGCCATCTTTTGCACCCAAGCGGGTTTGCCCTTGTCGTCTGCGGGTTTTGCGACGGTGCCGAGCTGATCCTTGGTGAAACCGTCGGCTCGCGCACCGCGCGCCGAGGTCAATATCAACAGGATCGCGAGAATCGGGGCCAGCGAACCGGCGACCCGTACATCTTTGGCCAGTTGCCTCAAAGAGCCTCCTTGGGGGAGCAGTAGCGGCGAAGTCTAGCAGAAGGCCTTTCGGTTGGTGCGCCAACTTTTTTCGCTCCTCGGCAGAAGGGCAATGGATTTCAAAACCTTGCGATAGATTGCGAAAGAATTGCGCTAGGAACGTCTAGCGGGCGGCGTCAGGCCAGGTCCGCCGCCCGTAAGGCCGTCAGGACGACTCGGGATGCGGGGGACTGATTCAAGGTATAGAAATGGATTCCGGGCGCGCCCGCGCGCAGAAGCTCCACCGCCTGTGCCGTGGCGTGGGCGACGCCCAACGCAGCGACCGCGGCCGGATCGTTTCGACACCGATCCAACTCGGCGAACAGAGCCGGAGGGATGGTCGCTCCGCACATTTTTGTGAATCGCTCGATCTGCGCGAGGTTACCGATGGGCATCAGGCCTGGGACAATGGGGACGGTGATCCCCGCGGCTCGTGCCCGTTTCACGAACGCGAAATAGTGGCGGTTGTCGAAGAACAGCTGCGTGATCAGGAAGTCGGCGCCGGCCCGCGCCTTGGCGGCCAGATGCGCGATATCGGCTTCGAGGTCACGACATTCCACGTGGCCCTCGGGATAGCCCGCCGCGGCCAGGCACACGCGCGCGCCAAAACGTGAGCGAATGAACGCCACCAGTTCCGCTGCGTGCGCGAATCCGTCGGGCGGTTGCACGAAGACGTCGCTGCCGGCGGGGGGATCGCCGCGTAGCGCGATGATGTTTTCGATCCCAGCGTCGACCAGGCGATCCAGGACCTGGCCCATGTCGGTTTTGCCGGAGCCGACGCACGTGAAGTGCGCCATGGCGCAAATACCGAGCTCATTTTGGATGCGCGTCACCAACGACACAGTCTTCTCGCGCGTCGAGCCACCGGCTCCGTAGGTCACCGAGACGTAGGCAGGGTTCAGTTCGGCGAGATCGCGGATGGCCTTCTCGAGATTCGCCATCCCCGCATCGGTCTTCGGAGGGAAGAACTCGAAAGAGAACAGCGGTTTTTCGCTGGCGAAAAGGTCGCGAATCTTCACGGCGGCAACACGTTATCCTATTCGTCGACGGTGTCTAACCCCAGACGAGACTCGATAGGCGGCCGAGCGCGCCTTCGCGACCGCGATCGTGGGACGGTGGCGCTGATGTTCGCGGCGGGGCTAGCGTGGAGCGCCGTCGATGCGCAGGCCAGCCCGCGGGGCGGCCAGGGGTCGGTCGGCCCGCGCGCGGGAGCAGTGGCACTGACCTCCGCGCCCCCCCAAACGGTGGAACTGACGCTGCCCTTCTCGGGTATCTGGGGCGTTCTGCAAGGAATGGACAGCGGGGACACGCATGTCGGATACGCCGCGTATGCCTTGGACTTCGTGCCCGCCGAAGTATTGAGGGACGCAGTCCCGGAGGGCGATCGTCGACGTTTGACCGATTTTCCGTGTTACGGCCGGCCCGTGCTCGCGCCGGCAGACGGAAAGGTCACCTTGGCCCATGACGGCGCCGTCGACCACCCACCGCGGCACAAGATCAGGCGCGACCCCGGGAATTTCGTGGTCATCCAGCATGCGCCGGCCGAATATACGGAACTGCGCCACTTGCGATCCGGGTCGGTGCTGGTCAAGGTGGGCGACCGGGTCGTGAGGGGCCAACGAATCGCCCAATGTGGCAATTCGGGCAATGCTGGAACGCCCCACCTTCACATCGGATTGCTGGGGTCGGCCGATCCGATCGCTACGCGCCCCATGCGTTTTTCGGGGTACGAGGTCCTTGGGTCGGACGGGTCGTGGCACCCGGGAGACGGCGTGCCGATCGTGGGCCAGATATTGCGCTCGGTCGTCGACGCGTGGGCAAAACCGAGCGAATCCCCGCCAAAATCCCCCGCCAACCTCGACGGCAAGCTGTGACTGGCCCACGCCCAGGTGTGTCTATACTGTCGGTCACTTGGTTGCTTCTGGTTACTTGGGGGGGCAATACACCGCGCCTCAAAGGTTGTCATCGAGACCGGGTTAGGCGCTTTCACGGTAAAGGCCGAAATTGGGTCTGCCATGGGACCCGTGTCGAGGGCAGACCAGAGCGGAAATGAGCCATTGGCGGCCTAGGCTCGTGGAATACCTGGCTATTCTCGAGAAGACCTGGTCTCGAAGGCGGCCATCGCGATTCCCCTTGGCGCACTTTGGCGCACTCACGGTAAGCCCCGAGACAGGGTCCTACATGATACCCCTACTAAACCAGTTCACCCTTTTGATGAGCCGGGCAGTTGTCCCGATTGAGCCGGACCTTCGGGTCCCTAAGGAAAGCGGAGGATTTGCAATGACCACCACACAGCGTTTTTCATGGCTCTCGTTGTTCGCGATTGTCGGGTTGACCGCATGTTCCCCGGCTGCATCGGACGGCACGCCCGCTGGCACCGGGGGAGCAACCCATTCATCCACCGGAGGCTCGACGATGACGGGCGGCCCTGCCCCCACATCAACCGGCGGCAGTACGGTCGTCTCCTCCACGGGAGGAGCCTCCGTCGAAGGAACGGGGGGCTCGTCTGAAACGACGGGAACGGGCGGTGCCTCCCTGCCCGGCTCTGGAGGGGTCACCGGGACCGCGGGCTCGGTTGTATCGGGCGGTGGCAGGGGACCGACTGGTGGAAGTCCTGGAGCAGGCGGTTCTGTTGTCGTCGTCGGTCCCCCGCCCGCGACAACGGGAATCCCGGACGGATATCCCGCGCCCACCGCGGCAAATGTCGCCAAGTGCACGATGGTCGGCTTGACCGCTGGATTGTGTCCGGGAGGCGGCCCGGGCCCGATGTGCATGCAGTGCCTGTTCGGGGGTACGACCTATGGTACCTCCGAGACCGCTCCCACGGCGGAAGGTACGATGCTGGCTGGAAATTACCTCGTCACCATGAAAATAGGCGGCGCGGCGGCGGGACAGACGTATGTCGGCACGGAATCGAGCCGAGGGCTCCTGCCGACCGTCGCCACCACGGCGGGACAGTCTTTGGATTACGCGTTCGTGGTCAACGTTCGGGCCATGGAGGGGCAGCCCAAGCATGCGGGCGGTCCATCGGGATACCCGGGCCTGGACATCTTCTACTCCGGCACGAATCCGCAGGTGTCCGCGATTGGTTACGCGTTGGCCACGGCGACGACCAAACCGGTCATGGTCTACATGGCCAGCGATTCCACAGCGTGCGATCAGACTGGGAATGTCTTTGGCGGCTGGGGTCAGATGCTGCCCGAGTTTTTCGCACCACCTGTTGGAATTGCCAACTATGCCAATAGCGGAGCCAGCTCGAGTTTCGGCTTCTGGACCGATATCAAGGCGAAGTGGAGCGCGGGGGACTGGGTGATTATCCAGTTTGGCCACAACGACAAAGGGGTGGCGGACGCCACCGTTCAACAGCACCTTGAGTCGATGGTGGCTGATGCGAAAGCCGCCAACGTAACCGCTCTCTTGGTTTCCCCACCGGCCCGCGTGCAGTTCAGCGGTTCGATGGAGGGTGATCAGTCCAGCCTTCACGCGGCGGCGGCCAAGGCGGCGGCAGCCTCGAAAATGGTGGACTACATCGATCTCACGGCTCTCTCGGTCGCCTGGTACAACACGCTCGGCTCCCAGGCCGCGGCGTTGAAGTTCCACGCGAACGGGAGCGATGCCACCCACACGAACCTCGATGGGGCGGCGAAGATCGCGGGCCTTGTGGCCGGCGCCATCAAGTCGCAGAATGTCGGTTTGGCCAAGTATCTGCGATAATTGCGAACACGGGTGCGACCGGAGGCGGGTGTTTTCGAGCCCCGGTCGCGGAATCTGGGGCAAAACAGCCCGAATTGACACAAGGGGCGCCAGATGATAATCGGGGCGCCCCTTTTTGTTTGGAGCGTCTTCCATGGCGGAAGACCTCGTGCCGGAGGTAAGTCGTGAAGAGGACATTTCAGCCCCACCGTAAGAGCCGTAAACGCACGCACGGATTCCGTAAGCGGATGAAAACCCCTGCCGGCCGCGAGATACTGCGGCGCCGTCGGCGCAAGGGACGCAAACAACTGACGGTTAGCATCTCCAAGAAATAGTTCGCGGGTCTTTCCGGATCCGGTGAGTCTTGGCGACGCGGTTGGGTTTTCCCCGGGAACGGCGCTTGCGCAAGCGGCGGCAGTTCTTGGCGGTTCAGGGAGGTGGTCGGCGTCTGGGCGGGACGAATTTCTTGTTCTTCGCGCACCCGCGACACGACGCGGCTGATTCTGCCGTGCCGTTGGGGGCGAGGTTTGGTATCACTGTGACCCGCAAGGTCGGAAACGCCGTGATCAGGAATCGAATCAAGAGAATGGTGCGCGAGGGATGCCGGCACGCGGCGGGGCTGTTTCCCTCGAAACTGGACGTGGTGATCGTGGCGCGCTCTTCCGCCGCCACGGCGGCCACCAGTGATGTGGTGGCCGAGTTGGCCGACCTTGCGCGCCGCTTGGGTTCCCGGAGCACGCGATGAAGGCGATAGCCATATGGTTGATTGCCGCCTATCGCGCGGCGCTGGTGCCATTTATTGGCCCAAGCTGTCGGTTCGAGCCGTCCTGCTCTCGTTACGCGGAACAGGCGATTCAGCGCCACGGTGTTTGGCGCGGGGTCGGAATGGCCGTCTGGCGGGTCTGCCGGTGTCACCCGTTCGCACGGAGCGGGCTTGACCCCGTTCCCGGTTCCCGTCCTGCCACTGTCGGGCAAGCCACCCGGGTCAGGCTCTAGGTCTAACGATGGATGAACGGAAGCCGCGGCGAGGTTGGCACGAGCGCGCTCACGAGCATAAGGATGATCATTGATGATGGAGAAACGAGTCATCCTGGCCATCGCCCTGTGCGTTGGCATTCTGTTCGCCTGGGCGAAGTTATTTCCACCGCCGGCTCCCGCCCCGGCCCCGGCCCCCGCGTCGCCCATCGCGGCCTCGCCTGAGGCGTCGGCCGCGAAGAGCGGGCTCCCGGTGGACCCGGCGGGGTCGCACCCTTCCGCGTCCGGCACCGCCGTGGCAGGACCCGGCGAAGGTTCGCCCTCCTCCTTCCCTGAGAAGGAGACCGTGATCGTGACCGACTCCGAGCGGTTCGTGTTTTCGAACCGTGGGGCGTCCTTGCGTCACGCCCAGTTGCGCGAGGCCAAGTACTTGCTGAAGGCTGGGGATGCCGGAAGCGGCGTGGATCTCGTGCGGACGACGGATCCGGCCCAGGCTCCCTTTCGGATCACGTTTCCTAAGTCGGGGTTTCCCGCCCCCGCCGATTCGGCCTGGAAGGTGGTCGACGAGACCGCCGCACCGGGAACGGATCAAGTCGTCTATCGCGCCGAGTCGCCCGCGGTCGCCATCGAAAAGCGCTTCATCGTGGACAAGACGCGCTTTCGCGTGCACCTGGACGTGACGGTCGAGAACCGGACCGCCGCGCCCCAGGATCACCACCTGGGTATCTTGATGTTCAGCCGGCAGGATCAGGAAGCCAAGGGCGGTTTTCTTTCGGGAGCCTCGGGCAACACGTCGAGCATTCTGTGCAACACCGACGACAAGATGGTGCGGGAGGCGGTCGAGAAGCTGGAGAAGGATCCGTTCGAGAAGGTGGGGGCGGTGAACTGGGTTGGCGCAGACGAGAAGTTCTTCCTGACGGCCGCAGTCCCCTATCCCGAAACGCCGCCGCGTGAGCGCAGTTGCGCCGGGACCTTCCCCGCGCCCGGGGTGGGGGCGGCGTTGTTGTCCTTCGCCGATCGCCAGCTGGCGCCGGGGGCACGGACCCAGTACTCGTTTGCCATTTTCGTCGGGCCCAAGGTGATTGCGGATTTGGACGAGGTTCGGCCGGGCGGTCGGGACGTGAAGTTGACCGAGGCGGTCGACGTGACCTTGGCCGTGATCTCGCGGCCGATGTTGTGGTTGCTCAAGACCTTCCACGGATTCGTTCACAACTGGGGCGTGGCGATTATTCTGCTCACGATCTTCATCCGCTTGCTTACGTTCTATCCGACGCAGAAGTCCCTGATGTCGGCCAAGAAGATGCAGAAGCTGGCGCCGAAGATGGCGATCATTCGGAAGAAATATGAAGGCGACAAGCAGCGCCAATCTGCCGAAACGATGAATTTGTACAAGGCGCACGGCGTGTCGCCTTTTGGTGGCTGCCTGCCCAGCTTGATTCAGATGCCGATCTGGATCGCCCTGTATTCGACACTGAACTACGCCGTCGAACTGTACCGATCCCCATTCATCCTGCACATCCACGATCTGACGGCCAAGGACCCTTACTACGTGACCCCCTTGTTGATGGGGGGGGTGATGTTCGTGCAGATGAAGATGTCGCCGACGTCGCCGGACAATCAGCAGCAGGCCATGATGGCGGTCATGATGCCGGTGATGTTCACGGCTTTTTCGCTGGTGCTGCCTTCCGGACTGGCGGTTTATATGTTGACGAGCTATTTGATCGGAATCGTGCAGCAGTTGTGGATTAACCACCTGGATCGAAAGGCCAACGCACCTGCGCTCGCTCCGGAGCGTGCCTAGCCGGTTTCAGTGGGAACGCGGGGCGAACAGATTCCGAGGACGACGCATGGGGCTTGAGCTGGTGATTGGGGGGCAGGGCCAAGGGGAGCGGGACCGCGGCGAGGCAGCCGACGTCGCACCGGGCGGTACGGGCGGCGACGCGACGGATGTGCTGGCCGACGCCGGACGTCAGATAGCGGGGGTTCGTGAGCGCTTACAGGCTTTGGCTGACAGCGCCGCCGAGCTTGGCAGTCGTCTGTGCGCGGGGTCCGCTCTGGGCGGCGGGGCTGATGGCGGGTCAGGTGGCGATGATCCGCAACGCCGTCCGCCCGAGCCGGCGACCGAGTAACCGCGCGCCGGATGTCGGCGGCGCCCCCAAAAGAGACTCCCGAGACGTGCCGAAGATCCGCCAACACGTCAATCCGCTGAAGTCCGATCTGTTGACGATTGCTTCGGTACCGCGCGTGACTCCGCCGCGGGGTGGCTTCCTCGAGGTCGAGCTCGGTTCGGCCGAATCGTTGTTTCTGATCGAGCGTGCGCGCGCGGTCACCGACGCGTTGTTGGTGGGCGTGGAAATCCGACGCGAAATGGTGGTGCGCGCCGATCGTCTGTGCGCGGAAGCTGGTGTGACCGGCGTTCGGAATGTCTTCGCCAACATGTCGGTGGACCTTCCGAGGCTTTTCGCCCCGCTATCAGTGCGGCGTTTTCACATCAACTTTCCCGACCCGTGGTTCAAGAGCCGGCAGCACAAACGACGCGTCGTCGGACCGGCGCTGGTGGACGAGATGGCGACCGCGCTGGAACCGGGGGGGGAGGTCAGCGTGATGACCGACATCTTCGACATCGCGCTCGAAGCGATGGCGGTTCTGGAGAGCGAGGAGAACGGACGGCGTTTCGTCAACGCTCGAGCGCCCTGGAGCTTCTGGCCGCGGAACCCGTGGGCGGCCCGTTCGCGTCGCGAACGGCAATGCGAGATCGAAGGCCAGAAGATCTGGCGTCTGCTCTACCGCGCGGCGCCAGCCTAGAGCGCTTTCAAAATTGACGCGACGGCGCAGCATCGGATGCGGATCCCGGCCCGTCGCCGCCGCCCGCGAGGTACCCGATCCTTTTAGCGAAAGCGGTCTAGACTAGCGCGGCGATCATCTGAGTTGATTCGTTCAAGCTGACCAGCTCGCGCGTTTCGTCAACCGGCGTCGTGGGTCACCTCTTGATGTGGCTGGCGTTGGGGAGCTTCTTGCCGAGCTCCTTGGCCGCCTCGACCGCCGGCCCGGGCGCGAAGTCTTCCATCTCGAAGAACGGGCGCAGCTCCACTTCGTGCAGGTCGCACGCCTCGGCCGGAATCCGCTTGGCCCACTCGATCGCCTCCGCGTGCGAGTTGACCTGGATGATCCAGTAACCGGCGATGAGCTCCTTCGACTCTGTGAACGGACCGTCGACCACGGTGCGCTTCCCGCCCGAGAACTTGACCCGCGCCGCCGCTGAGGTCGGCTTCAGCCCCGAAACGTCCAGCAGGACGCCCTCCTTCTGCAGCTCCTCGTTGTACTTTCCCATCGCGGCGAAGTGCGCCGAGGTCGGCATCTGGCCCGCCTCGGATTGCTCGGACGCCTTGACAATGATCATGTAGCGCATGGTCTATCTCCTTGTTTGGGGCCTCTTAAACCTGCCCTCACTGAGACGAACGGGCGGCGGCCGGATCGACACGCCGGCGCCGTTTTGGGGATCGGACTCTCGGACGCGGACGGCGAACACGGCGATCGACACAGGCGAACTCTGGGGTTAGCTTGCGACAGCCAGCTGCAGCTCTTCGAGCTCCTTGATGCGGTCGCGAACGGCGGCTGCCTTTTCGAACTCCATCGCGTCGGAAAAGTCGTGCATTTCCTTCCGCAGCGCCTGCAGGATGTCGGGGATCTCTTCCAGCGGAAAATCCGGGCGCGCGCGCCTCCGACCCGGCTTGGCGTCGGCCTTCGTGATATCGAGGAAATCGTCTTGGGCCGTACCTTCCAGGTCCTGGATGGCCTTTTGGATCGTCACGGGAGTGATGCCGTGAGCAGTATTGTAGGCCTCCTGGGTCGTTCGGCGGTCGCGGGTGACGGTGATCGCGCGGTTCATCGAAACGGTCATGCGATCGGCATACATGATCACAGTTCCGCGGACGTTGCGGGCGGCCCGACCAATCGTTTGGATCAGCGACCGCTCGGCGCGCAAGAAGCCTTCCTTGTCGGCGTCGAGGATTCCGACCAATGAGACTTCGGGCAGGTCCAACCCCTCGCGCAGGAGGTTGATGCCGACCAGTACATCGTACTCGCCGAGTCGCAGGTCGCGCAGTATCTCTATGCGCTCCAGGGTGTCGATATCCGAATGGAGGTAACGGACCCGGACGCCGAGCTCGCTGTAGTACTCGGTCAGGTCCTCGGCCATGCGTTTCGTCAAAGTGGTCACGAGGACGCGATCGCCCTGCTGAACGCGTTCGCGGATCTCGCCCAATAGATCGTCGACCTGAGACCCCACCGGGCGAACCTCGATGACCGGGTCGAGCAGACCGGTGGGACGAATGATTTGCTCGACGACGACCCCACCGGCGCGTTGCAGCTCGTATTCGGCGGGAGTGGCCGACACGAAGACGGCTTGAGGCACGCGTGCCTCCCACTCGTCGAATCGCAACGGCCGGTTGTCGAGCGCGGACGGCAGCCGGAACCCGAAGTCAACCAGGGTCTCCTTGCGCGATCGATCGCCCTTCCACATCGACCCGACCTGCGGGACGGTCTGGTGCGACTCGTCGACGAAGACCATGAAGTCCTTCGGAAAATAATCGAGCAGCGTTGGTGGCGGCTCGCCCGCGGCACGGCCCGACAGGTGCCGCGAGTAGTTCTCGATGCCCTTGCAGCGCCCCATCTGTTCCAGCATCTCGAGGTCGTAAAGCGTTCGCTGCGAGAGGCGCTGTTCCTCCACCAGTTTGTTGGCATCCTTGAGCTCGGCCAATCGTTCGCGCAGCTCGATCCGGATGGAATCGCGGGCGCGCACCAGCTGCTCGGCGCCCGTGGCGTAGTGCGAGCCAGGGAAGATGGAAACCTCGTCCACCTTGCGCAAGACCTTGCCTCGCAGCGGGTCAACCTCGGAGATGGATTCGATTTCATCGCCCCACCATTCGACGCGGATGGCCTTCTCGCGCTCGTAGGCGGGGAAGATCTCGACGGTGTCACCGCGAACGCGAAACGTCCCTCGGGAGAAGTCGACGTCGTTTCGTTCGTAATGAATCTCGACGAGCCGGCGTAAAACCGCGTCACGACGAACCTCGACACCGGTGGCGAGATCCATCTTCATGCCGAGGTAGGCCTCCGACGCGCCGATGCCGTAGATGCACGAGACGGACGCGACAATCAACGCGTCTCGCCGCGTGAGCAGGGCATAGGTCGCCGCGTGTCGCATCCGGTCGATTTCCTCGTTGATGAGGGAGTCCTTTTCGATGTACGTGTCGGTCGACGGCACATAAGCTTCGGGCTGGTAGTAGTCGTAGTAGCTGACGAAGTAGTGGACCGCATTGTCCGGGAACAGCTCGCGGAATTCGAGGTAGAGTTGGTGCGCGAGCGTCTTGTTGTGCGCCATGACCAGCGTGGGACGCCCGATCCGCTCGACGATGTTGGCCATCGTGAACGTCTTGCCGCTGCCCGTGATGCCCAGCAAGACCTGCGCCGCATCGCCGCGTCGGATACCGGCGGTCAACTCGTCAATGGCCCGGGGCTGGTCGCCCATGGGCTTGAGGTCGGTCTTCAGGCGAAATGGCGTGGGCACGGTCGTGCCTAGTCTACACGCAGGTCGCGTTGGCGCACGCCCGCGCGCGGGGTGCATGCGGGTTGTTTGCAGGTTCTGGGAGCCCCGGGCCCTTTAAGGAAGACTCCTTGGCCGGCGGTGTGCGTGAGCCGAACCCCCGTCGTGGGGAAACAACAAATTGGAAGACCGAGCATGCATCGTGCGCCCCCACTGACGCGGAAGATCGTCCTGGCTCTGGTGGTCCTTTGCGGCGTATCGGTCGGATCGTCGATCCCGGCTTGGGCTAAGCGCACGGGTATTGGTTCCACCGGGTGCTCGGGCTGCCACACGGGTGGACGGGTGCCGACGGTCACGTTGACCGCCGACCCCATGAACCCAACCGCCGGCCAGGCCGTGACCCTGACCATCACAGTGTCGCAAACCAATGGGCCAGTCGCGGGGTTCTACCTGACGGCGGAATCCGCCGTCAGCGGCACCTTCAAGGCAATCGAGACCGGAACCTTGGCGAGCGCGAACGGTGTCACGCACACCACGCCACGAACCGGCTCCGGTGGTGCGACAACCTTCAAAGCCGAGTGGAGCGCGGCAGCGGCGACCGGCGTGGTGTTCGCGGTCTATGCGCTGTCGGGGAACGGTGACGGCGCACCGGGGGGAGACGGCGCCGGTTCGGCGATGCTTTCGATCGCGAATGGTTGCACCGGTGTCATGTACTACCGGGACCAAGACGGCGATGGGTTCGGCACATCGGACCCCACGGCGGCGACCAAGATGGACTGCACAAAACCGTTCAGCTTCGCCGCGGTCGCGGGTGACTGCGACGACTTTAACGAGAGGGTCTATCCGGGAGCGCCCGAACTATGTGACCAGAAGGACAACGACTGCAACGGCCAAGTCGACGAGTCGGTCGTGTACAAGACGTACTGCGAAGACAAGGACGGAGACGGACACGGGGTGTTGGGCCTGGGCACGAAGGTCGACTGCAAGCCGGTCGCCGGCTTCGCTGATTGCGTGGGAGACTGCAACGACTACGACCCCGTGGTCTATCCAGGGGCACCGGAGGTCTGCGACGGACGTGACAACAATTGCAACGGGCAGGTCGACGAGGGGGTCCGCGTGTCCTGTGGCATCGGCGCTTGTCGTCGCTACGCGTCGAGTTGTACCGCCCCGTGCACACCCGGCCCGGCGAGCGCGGAGATCTGCAATTTCATCGACGATGATTGCGATGGTCAAATTGATAACGCCGCCGACGCGCAGCTCTGCGGGGGGCCGGGGTTGGCCTGTGTATTGAACGTGTGCATTCCGGATGGGTTGGGTGGCGGGCCGGGCGGTGGGACGGGTGGCGCGGGCGGCACGGGCGCCGGATCTGCGGGAAACGGGGGACAAACCCCGATTGGAAACGCCGCAACAGGGGGCGGTTCCGGGGGTAATGCGGGGGGGGGCATGCGGCCAACGGTGGGCGGCCAGCCAGGCACGGGTGGCGGTGCGGCGGGCCGCGCGGGAGGTTGCTCAACGTCGTCGTCCCATTCCGAGCCGCGCTGGCCGATCGCCGCCGTCTTGTGCGCCTTGTTCGTGCTTGCTCGAAGGCGCCGCGCGGCGAAGCCTGTCGGCAGCGCGGGGGGCACGGTGGCCGCGAACGATGTCACCCGATCGCGAACGCCGCGTTAACCGCTCGTCCGGCCGCAGCTGGATCGGCCGCGCCTTCGATGGCTCCGACCAGGGCGGCGGCGGTGGCACCAGTCGCCGCGACGGCCGCGACATCGTGCAGCGCCATGCCCCCGATGGCGACAACCGGAATCCGAGACGCGACCCAGGTCGACACTTCTCGTAAACCTGACACCCCCACGATCGGGTCGGGGTTCGCTTTGGTCGCCGTCGCGAAGATCGGTCCGAATCCAATGTAGTCGGCTCCCCCGAGGACCGCGGCTCGTGCGTGGTCCACGTTGTGAGTCGAGATGCCGATGAGCAGGCGCCCGCGTGCCACGTATCGGGCGTCGGGGAGCGGCAAGTCATCCTGACCGAGGTGAACCGCGTCGGCACCCACGGCCAGCGCGACGTCGAGCCGATCGTTCACGCACAAGGGAACGCGGGCGGCGCGGGCCAACGGCAACACCGCGCGCGCCAGAGCGGCCAGGTCGGCGGCGTTGCAGTACTTGGCACGCACCTGCAACATGCACGGTTCCGCCCCCAGCAACTTTTGAGCGCGCGCAACTACGGGACCAAGGTCGCCGGCCGTCTCTGTGGCGCCGGAAACGTTCAAAATCGCGTAGTACCCCCGCAGTGTCATCGAGTCGGGATGCTTCCCCCGCACAGGGGCTTTTACGACGTGCAGGCGCTCTTCGGGAGCTTGGCCAGTTGCTTGATTTGGCTGCGGGCGTCACCCGCACGGGACGATTTCGGGTAGCGTTTAACCAGATCGGTCAAGAGGGCGCGTGCGTCGGTGCAGAACTTCAGCTGTGAGAACGTCAGCGCCAGTTGCCACATCGCCTCGGGCACCTCTGGCGACGACGAATAGTTGTCCAATACCTTCTGAAATTCCGCCGCGGCGTTGGGGAACTTGCTCTCCTGCGCGAAGGACTGTCCCAGAACCAGGTACGCTTGCGGTGCGCGCGGATCCTGCGGAAAGCGCTGAATGAACGTGCGATAAAATCGCCGCCCTTCATCACGTTGTCCGGCCGAAAGGCGCGCGGCGGCCTGCGTCCACAACTGTTCCTTGTCGTCGGGGGTGGTCAGCGCGACCTTGTCCGCGATCTTGTTCTGGGTTTGCTCCAGGGCCGCAAGACGAGCCTCGAACAGCGAACGATCCGAGCTCGCCTGTCGAACCAACGGCTCCATGGTGTGGTTCAGTTCCTCGATCCGCCCGGTCAAGATCGCGATGTCGGATTCATTCTTGGCCGCCTTGGCGCCCACGTCGGCCGAGTTCCGCGTCAGCAGCGCCGTGGCCTCGTCCAGCACTTTCTTGAGGCGGATGACCTGTTCCTTGTACTCGGCGTCGCGCCTGTCTATCGCGTCGAGGCGGATCCGCAGATCGGCGATGTCGTGGCGCATGGCCTCGCCTTCGGAGCTGGTGGTACATCCGGGCGCGCCAATCCAAGCGCCTAGGACAAGCGCGACTACCTGGACAAACGAAGTCGCTCGCCGCGCACCGGCGCGGGCGCCAACGCTAACGCCACTTGAAATCGGCACGGCGATCCTGCGCCCAGGTCGGCTCGTTCGTTCCCGTTGCGTCGAGCGAGCCTCGCGGCAATATCGCCATGCGCCCGCCGTCGATTCCGAGGCGGGACATGTGCGCCTGCACGGACTGCGCGCGTCGCTCGGACAACGCGATGTTGTATTCGGCCGTTCCACGCGGATCGGTGTGGCCCACAATCGTGGTGCCGTTTGGTACCTGTTTCAGACAATCCGCGTTACGCGACAGCGTTGCCGTGGCGTCGGTGGTCAACGCCGATTCGTTGAAATCGAAGTAGACGCTGCCAAGGGTGCACTTGATGGGGGCGACAGCTTTCGGCTTTTCGGAGACGCAGACGCCCGCGACGCAGTCTTCGTTCTGTGCGCAGTCGTCCTCCTTGGAACAATGTTTCTTGGCGTCACACGTCCCCTTCCAGCACTTCGAGCCGGCCGGACACTCCTTATCTGACTCACAGCCGCGGCAACGGTTCGCGATGCATTCCTGTCCCGCCGGACACTGGGACTTGTTCTGGCAATACCCAGGTATCTTGTCGCAGCGCCCACTGTTGCAGGCGGAGCCTTCCTGGCAATCCGAGGAAGTCCGGCACTGCTGGCACTTCCCGGCAACGCAGAATTCCTTCTTCGACGTGCAGTCTTTGTCCGTCTCGCAGTTGGGATAGTCGGGCGTGCATCCAACTGCGAGCGCCGCGGCGGCGATGCCGCCAATTACGAATATGCGAAGATTATTCATCGAGTTGCCCTCCGGCGGCGGCAAACCTACGTGTGGCTCCGAGCGATGTCAACGTCGCGGACCTGACGGGCTAGGGTGGCCCTTAGGGTGGCCCTATCTGCCCCTTGGGCGGTTCGACGACCGACTTCCCCCGGCGCGCGGATAGAACCGACGCGAAGCGAGCGACGGGCATCACCGTTCATGATATTCAAGCGACTGCCGAGCAGCAGATGCAGTGGTTCATCGAGCACCTGTCCGCCATGACCCCGCTCGGGGCCTATATGTGGTTGGCCGGTATCCTGCTCCTGTGCGGCTTGGGGTTGCCAATCCCAGAGGATGTCTCGCTGCTCGCGGCCGGGTACTTCGCGTACAAGGGCGTCCTTCACCTTCACAGGGCGTTCGCGGTCTGCTTCACGGCGGTGCTGCTGGGTGACACATTTGCGTTCTTCATGGGGCGTTGGTTCGGACGCCGGGTTCTGGGGAGCCCATGGGCCCGCCGTTATTTTACGCCTCGTCGGCAGCGTCGTGTGCGGGCCTATTTTCGAAAGTTCGGGAGCAAGGTAGTCTTTCTGGCGCGGTTCACGCCGGGGCTCCGCTTTTCCATCTTCTTCTCGGCGGGCACCCTGCACCTGCGGCCGTCGGTGTTCTTCATCTACGACACCCTGGCCGCCGCCATTTCGGTCCCCGTTTTGGTCTACGTCGCGTGGTTCTTTGGCGGCCAAATCGATCGCGTCGTGATGATGGCTAGGCACACCGAACACGGGATTCTGGTGGCGCTGTCGATCGTCGGGATTGTGTTCCTGATTCGCGCCTATCGACGGCGGCAGCGCCCGGCATTGGTCGAAGATCCGCCTTTGGACTAATCTTTGGGACCAAATCTTGGGACTAATTCCTGTTCACCGAGGAGGCCGCATGGTTCGAACTTGGCTTGTGTTGACGGCGCTTGTGCTAACCACTTCGGCGGCGCGCGCGGCGGTGGCTGACCCAGCCGATGCAACCGGGGCGCCCTCGACCGGCGGTGCCGCAACCGCTGCGGGCACGCCCGCCGCGCAGACGCCCGCCACACCCACGCCCGGAGCAGCCACGCCCGGAGCGCTCGCCCCCGCCGCATCTGCCGTCGCCATTCCGCCGCCGGCGGGGGTCGACACCGGCACGGTCGTCGCGGGCGTGCCCATGATCGACGCCGCCGCTCAGGCCGCATCGCCGGCGCGATACGGCGTGGGGGCGCGGCTGCGCCTGACGTCGGTGCCGAAATGGATGCTGGGACTGTTTCTGGACCAGAGCGTCCCATTGACGTCGTACACCGCCGGTCTGGAGTTCTTTCGTCGCAGCGGCAACTTCGATTTCGTGTTGGGCGTCGCGTATCAGTCGCTGTCGCCGAACGCCGGGAACTGGTTGGGCAAAGGCAATGATCCGTCCACCGAGACTGACTACGTACAGTTCGACGGTCTGGCCGCGTATTCCGTTGATGCGGCGTTCATCCTGCACACGGAGTTCAACGACTACTTCGGCATGCACTATGGCGGCGGGGTTGGCATCGGCATCACGACAGGGCGAATGCTGCGCACGTCCGACGGTACCGGTGACCCAGCAACGAACGCTGGTTGTGTGAACAGTCCCGGGGATCCAACGAAGTGCTTTCCAAAAATCGTCGGGTGCAACCAGGGACCCTGTACCGAGGCTCAGCTGAAGGCGTCGGAAGGTGGAACCGACGCTTTTGGCACGCCCTCTCGGTTCGCGGACGGTCACGTTCCGACCGTCTATCCGATCGTGAATATCATCACCGGCCTGGATGTGCGTCTGCCGAACGCTCCTGGCCTCGCCATCAAGTTCGACATCGGATACTTCTTTCCGTACTTTTTTTTCGGGCCCAGCGTCGCGTACCAGATTTGATCTTCTTCAGCCGACGCGAAACCATTCACGGCGCACTCTCGCGAATCTGGCGCGCGACTTCGGCGCGCGCCGGCGCGTCCGCGGGCGCGATGTCCAGATAACGCTTGAAGGCCGTGATCCCTTTGTCCTTCGATCCCTGGCGAAGCTCCGCGAAGCCGAGCTGAAAGTACAAGTCCGGACGCCAACTGGGCAAGCCCGAATCGGTTGTGCCCAAATGCTCCGCGGCCACTCGCAGGTTCGCGAGAGCGGCCGCTCCCTGCCCGTGATCCATCTGTAACCGGCCGAGTCGGTATCGGGACTCGGTCGAGCTGGGGGCCAGTCTCACCGCGGCTCGCCAGGCCGCTTCGGCGCGCGCGGCGTGACCCAATCGATCCTCGGCTTGGCCCAGCAACAAGAATGCCTCGGCGTTGGACGGCAAGCGTGCGGACACGCCGGTCAATTCCCTGGACGCCGCCTCGACGTCTCCACGGCGCAAAAGGATCCGGCCGCGCTCGACGGCCGCCTCGGGAATCGCGGACGCCTGCGCCAGCGCCGAGAGTGCCTCTTCGTCCCTGCCCAACGTCGCCAGGGCACGGCCGTATTCCAGTTGAACCTCGGGGGAGCCGTCGACGGCCAGGGCGCGCTTCAATTCGGCAAGGGCGCTGCCCAGATCGCCTTCGGCGCGGCGCACGTCGGCCAAGGCTAGCAATGCTCCTGGCGTGCGAGGGTCGTCATTCACCGCGGCCTGCGCCAGTGTCCGCGCGATGTCGTTGTGTCCCAACTCCAATGCCAGACGCGCGGCTGCGACTTTCGTGGTGGCGGCGGCCGTGCCCGCGGCTATCTCCTTGCGGTAGGTCCCAAGCGCCTCTTCCTTGCGACCGAGCTTGACCAGGACCGCGGCGGTACGCGAGCCGAGCTCCGGAACGTCGCTCCCGTCCTGAAGCGCCACCAATTCCAAGCGAGCGCCCTCCAAATCGCCCGCGGCCTCCAAGGCGCCGGCCAATCCCATGTGGGCCGCTCGGTCCTTTGCGTTGGCGGCAATTCCCTGTCGGAATGTCCGCGCGGCTTCAGCCGTGTTACCGGACGCCAATAACGCTTGCCCCAGCGCCAACCGCAGCGTCGCGGGCGCGCTGCCTTCCTTCTCGGTCCTGCGAAGGACGGCCAGCGCCTCGGTGCCGTGGTGCTGATCGAGCAGCAGGCGAGCCAACTGGAGAGCCGCCGGCACAAAGTGGGGATCGCGTTCGATGGCTTCACGATAGGCCCGCTGTGCGCCCGCGGCATCGGCGGGCTGGGCTCGTTCGGCGGCTCGCCCTCGCCAGAAAGAGATGCGGGGATCACCGGGCAGCCGGCGGCCGAGATCCGCAAGCGCCGTCGCGGCCTCGGCGGTTCGCGCCGATTCCAGCAACGCGGCAACGCGGGCAAACCAGAACGAGGGTGTGCGCGACGCGCTGATCGGAGCGGACAGGGCCACCCGATAGCGCACGATCGCCTCGTCGGTGCGGCCCTCCGCCAGCAGGATATCCCCCCGCAGGACCGCGGCGGCGACACAGGCTGGATCCGCGTTGCGTGCGAGCTTCAGTGCCTCCTCGACCCTATCCGTTAGCCCTGCTTCGTAGGCGGCCCGCGACATGAGAGCGTACGCCTCGCCGAGCTCGGCGCGCGACGCATCGTGCGATGCTTCCTGCGACGCATCTTGGCCTTGCTTGCCGATCACGGTCTCGAGCACCTTGAGACGGCTGACGGCGGACAGTTTTGACACGCGCGAGATCGCCAAAGCGGCACCGAAATGGCCGGGTTCTTCGGCTAACACGGCACGGAAGGCGGCTTCGGCCTCGGGGGACAGGTCAGCCTCGCGGGCCCGCGCCAGGGCGTAACGGGCCGCGACACGTGACGGAGCCGGCGGGGGCGTGGCGTCGACGGCCGATTGAAACAACACCACCGCTTTGGGCGCGTCCTGCCGCCCCAAGGCCGCCCAACCTCGCAACACGGCGCGGTCGGATTCGGCCAGCCCCGCCGCGCCTGACGCAATCTCCTCGGCGTCCTTCCAGCGTCCCTTGGCCAAGGCCACCCACGCGCGGGCGCGCGCCCGCGCCGCTCGGGAGAGCTCCGCGTCCGGCTCGGCCTTCACTTCCAACAGCGCCTCGGCGTGTACGATGCGGGCAGGCTCCGCGCCGTGAATCACGACCGAGCTGGCCAACAGCTCGGCGGCGGCGGCGCGCGTGATCGGGACGTGGCGCCGGGTGCCAGCCGCCTCCTCCAGGCGCCGCGCGCCCTCGGCGAAGGCCCGAAATCGATCCTGGGCAATTTCTAGCTCTGTCGGGCCTAGAACCGCGGCTCGCGAGGGCTCGCCTCGCAGCCGGTCGGGCAGATCGGCGACGACGGTGGCGGCCGCCACGGCGGCCATCAATGCCACGCCGCCTCCCCCGAGGAGGACGCGCCGGGACGGTCGCCAGGCGGCGCCCGCCCCTCGGGCCACGCCGCCGCCGCCCCGGGCCGCGGTCAATGTTCGGCGGCGAACCCGCTCCTCGGGCTGTGGGGGGCGTGCGTCGTCCAGCCGCACGGGTTTCGTGGCATCTTCCGCCACTTGCTCGACCTCGGCCTGCAGGAGCGACGAGAAAGTGGGTCTGGCGTTGCCAGCACCACCGGCCCCGTGCGGCACAGTCCCACCTTGATTGGACATCCCAGGATTGGACGTCGTGGCCCGTGAAGAATTGGCGGGTGCAGTGGCAGGGACGGGGACACCGGTCCGACCGGCCGGAACCGCCAGCGCCGGTCGGGATGCCGGTCTCCGTTCCTCCAATTCCAGGCTCGCCCCGAGGTCAATGCCTCCGGCCTCCGCGTCGAGATCCCGATCGGATCCGCCCGTGGCTATTCCCGTGATCGCCGGTATCGCCGCTGCGGGTTCGGAATGATCACCGGCGTTCCCGAAACCTATATCGAGCGGCGCCAACACCACGTCGCCGTCGTCGCCCAGTTCCAGTGGTGCAATGCGCGAGTTGCTTCCGCCGGCTTGGGTGGCCGACGCGGCCGACGGCGCCAGCGTTCTGACCGATCGCCAGACTTCGCGATCCGGCGAGATCTCCTCGCTGCCATCCAGTCTTCCGTCGGCCAGCATGGCCATCAGGGTAGCCACTTCGAACGGACCGCTGACACCGTGGCTCCGGCGACGCAGGTAGTAGCGGGCGGAAACTGGAGTCAGGGGAGAAAGCGGCATCGCGATTCAACCGCCGCGCACTTAACGTGCCCGACTATTTCACATTAACAGAGCGGGGCGGATATCGCCGAAAACCGAGCCGGCGCGACTTTCCGCCGTTGTTGACTATCCGATGGACGACGAGCTGGCGCTGAATAGATCAATGTGCCCCGACGCACGGGCCGTGGTCCGCGCCTCTAGCGTGGCCACCGTGTCTTCCAGGTTCTGGATGGTCGTACGGAGCGTCGCGACCTCGTCTTCGGTCGCGATTCCGAATACGCCGGCCGCCAGCCTAGTGGCCTTGGTCAGCTCCGTCTTTACGTTCCCGCCGACGCTCAACGCCTTCATGGCCGCGTTCATCACGCGTGGACTGCTGGCCATTTTCGTCAGACGGGGATCGCTCATCAACCGTACGGCCCGACCGACCACAACGTCTTTGAACGACGCCAATAGTGACATGAGCGGTTTCATGCCACGGCCCGTCCGCGTCGTCAACGCGACCGCCTTTTGCGCGCGACCCGCCGTCAGGGGACCGCCAACAGCGGACGGCGCCACCTGTTAGAATGGCGGCTTGGGAATCTTGGAGCACAGGGCTACGGCGTACGTTGGGTCCGCGATTCGCGTTGTGGTGATCTCCGTCTCGGACACGCGCACGCTCGAAACCGACGCGGGCGGAGCCCTGGTGCAGGCCATGACGAGCGAAGCCGGCTTTTCGGTCGTTGGACGCGACCTCTTCCCGGATGAACCTGAGCAGCTTCGGGGGAGGGTGCGGGAACTGACCGGCGCCGGCCGTGAAGCCCACCCGGGCGCCGCGCAGGCCGGTGCTGGCCCGTCGGGGATCCCGAGCGTCGATGTGATCCTGGTGACCGGCGGAACCGGCGTGGCGCCGCGGGACGGCAGCGTGGACGCCGTCGCGCCGTTGTTCGAACGACGTCTGGACGGATTCGGCGAGTTGTTTCGCATGCTCTCGTTCGCTGAAGTCGGTTCGGCGGCGATGTTGTCGCGCGCCTGCGCCGGGATCGTGGCCGGCGTGGCGGTTTTCTTGATCCCGGGCTCGCCACCGGCCATCCGTCTGGCCCTCCGACGTCTGATCCTTCCCGAGCTCGGCCATCTGATATCCGAGCTGCGCCGGCAACCCGCCGCGTCCGCTACCGCGGCGCCACGACACGAGGGCCATCACCACCATGGGTCGGAACACCGCCATCGCGGTTGATGCGAACGGGTCGGTCGCGGTGCCCGCATTGACGAGTTCGTTGGTCGATCGGCAGCGGAGGCTGATCGATTACTTACGTGTTTCCGTGACCGACAGGTGCAACTACCGGTGCACCTACTGCCTGCCCGAAGAAGGGGTGTCGCACGCCACGCGCGAAGACATCCTTTCATTCGAGGAGATTGCGAGGCTGGTGGCCTGCTTCACGCGGCTCGGCGTGCGCCGCGTGCGCTTGACCGGTGGTGAGCCCACGGTCAGGCGCGAGCTGCCGAGGTTGGTCGAGCTGCTGCGCGAGATTGCTGGCATCGAGGAGATCGCGCTATCCACGAACGGGCACCTGTTACCTGAAATGGCGGCGTCGCTGCGGCACGCTGGCGTCGATCGACTGAACGTCAGTGTCGATACTCTGGATCCGGACGCCTTCAAGCGGATCACCCGTGGTGGTGACTTGGCGCGCGTGCTCGCTGGCATCGATGCCGCGCGCGCAGTCGGGTATGCCGGGATCAAGCTCAACACGGTGGCCGTTCGCGGATTCAACGACGCCGAGCTCGCGGCGATCTGCGTCCACGCTTGGGAACGCGATTTGGTGCCTCGCTTCATCGAGCAGATGCCCATGGCGAGCGGCGCCCTGTTCGTTCCCGGCACGCTGATGAGCGCCGCCGAGATTCGCGCCACGATTTCGTCGGCCTTTCCAGAGGCGCGGGTGGTCGCCGAACCGTCGTCCCGTGCCGCGGGTGCCGGCCCCGCCCGTTATTGGCGGGTCGAAGGAATCGCGGGGGTGGGGCCGGTCGAACGGGCGCGCTTTGGCGTGATTTCCGCCATGACCGAACACTTCTGCGACACGTGCAACCGAGTTCGCCTCTCGGCGTCGGGCGCCCTGCACACCTGCCTGGCCCACGATGACGCGACCGATCTGCGCGCGGTCTTGCGGCAAGGCGGCGACGATGCCGTCGTCGACACCATCCGCGCCGCGGTGGCCGGCAAGCGCGACGGCCACACGTTCGGATTGCTCGGGATCGGCGGGCCTCGCAAGGCGATGATCCAGATCGGTGGGTAGACATGGGGTCATCCAATGCCGATCGACGCCAGCCACCTAGGCACCCTCGACCGGGGCGCGCATAATGCCATCCCATGATCGACACCGACAAGATTCGGAGCCACATCGCCGGTTGGCGGCCTTCTTTCGAGGAGCAGTTGGCGACCCTGGTCGAGATTCCGACCGTCAGCATGGATCCGGGCCGTCGGGCCGAGATGGATCAGTGCGCCGCCGTCGCGAAACAGATCTTGACGGATATCGGTGCCCGCGTGGACCTCGTCGAGACGGCCGGCAATCCGCTCGTCGTGGGGCGCGTGATTCGCGATCCGTCGTTTCCCACCGTGACGATATACAACCACCTGGACGTGCAGCCGGCGGACGCCGCCGAATGGCTGACGCCACCTTTCTCGTTCAC
>JADGRC010000225.1 GCA_017881245.1 Pseudomonadota bacterium | reverse complement strand
GGGAACAGGCGTCCTTTCGGAGTGCCGCCGACGGCGTGGCCGGACCGTCCGATGCGCTGTAGCCCGGTCGCGATGGAACGCGGCGAGCCCACGAGGCACACCAAGTCCACGGCACCGATGTCGATGCCTAGCTCCAGCGAGGCCGTCGCCACGACCACGCGCAGATCGCCCGCCTTGAGACGCTTTTCCGCGCGGTGGCGTCGGTCTCGCGACAGGCTGCCGTGATGGGCGGCGACCAGATCTTCTCCCAGCCGTTCTCCCAACCGATGCGCGACCCTTTCCACGAGGCGGCGCGTGTTTACGAACACCAACGTCGATCGGTGGGCGCGCGTCAGTTCGGCCACCCGATCGTAAATTTCGCCCCATTGTTCGTTGGTGCACACCGCCCCCAGCTCATCGCGGGGCACTTCAATGCCGAGGTCCAGGTCACGTCGTGGGGATACGTTCACGATATGGGGCGGCGGCCGACCGGCGCCGCACAGGAGGCGCCCGGCGACATCGATCGGGTTCACCGTCGCCGACAGGCCGACGCGTTGCAGGGCCCCCGTGCCGCCACTGCCATTCGCGTCGACGAGCGCTTCCAGACGTTCGAGCGACAGCGCCAGGTGCGCGCCACGCTTGTCACGGGCGACCGCGTGGATTTCGTCGACGATCACGGTTCGCACGTCGCCGAGCGCCTTGCGGCCCGATTCACTGGTCAGCAGGATGTAGAAAGATTCGGGGGTGGTGACGAGGACGTGAGGCGGTCGCTTGACGGCCTCGCGTCGCTCGCGCGCCGTGGTATCTCCGGTCCGAACGGCGGTGCGGATTGCCGGGCGCGGATAACCCATCTCCTCGGCCAGGTCCGCGATCTGTCCGAGCGGTTCCTCCAGGTTGACACGAATGTCGTTCGACAACGCTTTCAGGGGCGACACGTACAGCACGCGGGTCCGATCCTCGAGCGTGCCGTCGATCGCCTCGCGCAACAGGCGGTCGAGGCCCGCCAAGAACGCCGCCAGGGTCTTTCCGGAGCCGGTCGGCGCCGTGACCAGCACGTCCTTTCCGGACGCAATCAGCGGCCACGCGCCAATCTGCGCGGCCGTGCCGGCGGCGAATCGCCGCCCAAGCCAGGTTTCAATCACGGGGTGGAACATGTTCGGGATCGGACGGGCTGACCGTCGGTTCAGTATTGTGCCCCAGACCGACTGCGGGCGCCAACCAGCGGCCCAAGGGCCCGAGCGGGGCGCAAGCGTCCGTTCGAAAATTGCATTGGCTACGGCTCCGATCGCGGATGTCCGATGAGGCTGGTACCCTTACCCGCGTGCAGGACATCCCGTCACAAGCGTTGGCCGAAGTGCTTTCGCGCTTCGGTGTCCATGTGGCGGTCCTATTCGGGTCCGCCGCCAAGGATCGCATGCGCCCCGACAGCGATGTGGACATCGCCGTCCTTCCATCCCCCGACCGGCCCCTTTCGCCGGATGATGAACTGAGACTCGGGGTCGAACTAGATCGGTTGTTGGGACGCGACGTCGATCTGGTCCGTCTGGATACCGCGTCGACGCTTTTGCGCAACGAGGTCGCGCACGGGCGCCTTATCTACGAAGGTCGCCCTGGCGCGTTCGCTGATTTCGTCGCCCGTACGCTGTTGGAGTACGACGATTTGGCTCCCATCGTGCTGCGAACCGGCCGCGGCCTGGTGCGCGATCTGGCGAGACGCTCATGACCGATCGCGCGCTGGTCTTCTCCAAAGCCTCCCGGGTGCGGGGGCGTCTGGCCAGGATTCGCGACGGGTTGTCCCGCGCCACTCAAGCTAGACAGCCTGCTGGGACGATTGGGACAGGCGGCCGGGACTCCGTCGCTTGTCGTGGCGGCGTCTCGTCCAACCCGCCGGGGGGATACCCCACGCTGCAGCCGGTTCGACCAGACTTATCATCGAGTGATTCGTGCGACTGACTACGGCGCAGAAGAGGGGCATAGTCGTTATCCTTGTGATGGGCTGTCTGGCGCTCGTGTTTGGCGCTTATATGGAACGGGCTCCTCGCGGTTCCTTCCCGTGGCTCCGACGTTTGGATCCTTGGCTCAAGGTCTTGGAGGGTGTGAGCGTTGGATACCTTGTCGTTTTATTTGCGCACAGGTTATGGACCAGAACTCGATCCAAATAGGATGCCCCACGCTGCAGCCAGTTCGACCAGACTCAGCATCGAGTGAATGTTTGCAGCGGTCGCATTTCTTCTCATCGCGTCGGCGATTGTCCTGGGTGTAGGCAGGCCAGTGCGTTTTTTAAGCAGCTCGATTCTTGCTGGGTTAGGGAAAGGCCGCGATGGACTTATTGTCGTTATTCGTCGAACAGGTAGTGGGCGGGCGACTCGCGGGATGGTCCCTATCTCGGCTAGCTCAGCGCCGATTGCGAGAGCGGGCTGTGCTGAAAGACGGAGTATATGTGTTGAGGTTCGGCCACGGGTTCAGGGTTATCGGTGCGGTGATTACCGGCTTCGTGATTGGAATGTGGCTCTTGTTCCTTGTGACCGGCTTTCGAATGGTTTCGG
>JADGRC010000224.1 GCA_017881245.1 Pseudomonadota bacterium | reverse complement strand
TGATGTAGTCCGCGTGCCCGGGGCAGTCCACGTGCGCGTAGTGCCGGTTCACCGTCTCGTACTCCACGTGCGCGATCGCGATCGTGATCCCGCGCTCCCGCTCCTCCGGCGCCTTGTCGATCTGGTCGTACGCCAGGAACTTCGCGAAGTTCTTCTTCGCCAGAACCTTCGTGATAGCCGCCGTCAACGTCGTCTTTCCATGGTCCACGTGACCAATCGTCCCGATGTTCAAGTGCGGCTTGTTTCTTATGAACTTTTCTTTCGCCATCTTCGTATCCGTCCCTTTGACCCCTCAGCGGGGAAACGTTTTTTCGTTGACCTTGGAGCTGCGCGAATTTCCTCTTTGCCTTCGAGCCCACGACCCGGATTGAACGGGTGACCTCGTCCTTACCAAGGACGTGCTCTGCCAACTGAGCTACGTGGGCAATTCTTCCTCGTCGGTGTCGGTCGCTGGCTCGATGGGGTGTATTTCGGTTTGCGGTTGGAGCGGGAGACGGGTCTCGAACCCGCGACAACCAGCTTGGAAGGCTGGAGCTCTACCAACTGAGCTACTCCCGCGCGTTCTGGGTTCTCCTTTGAATCATCATTGAGCAACGTTGTTGTCGTTTGTCTTCGCTGAGCCCGGGCTGCTGGTGGAGGGGGAAGGATTCGAACCTTCGAAGTCAGAGACGACAGATTTACAGTCTGTTCCCTTTGGCCACTCGGGAACCCCTCCGAAACCGTAGACCGCTCGGAGGCTGACGCCGGCCGGGTGGTTGTCTTGCTGTGTCGTCGGGATCCTTAAACGGAGCTGGCGATGGGAATCGAACCCGCAACCTGCTGATTACAAATCAGCTGCTCTACCATTGAGCTACGCCAGCACCGACCGTGATTCGTGTTGGGCTCCGGTTTTGTAAGTGATTTCCTTTGATTCTCGTTACTTCGACCATCTGTGCGCATCGGCATAGGTACCCCCCGGCCCGCACAGAGCGCGAACGTATATTGCCAACGCGGCTTGGTGTCAAGCGCTATCCGTGACCCACCATGGAACCTGGCCGGATTCTTGCCCGGCGATGTCGAGGCGCGACCGACACCACTCGGGCTCGGGCTAGCCGCTTTTTTACATTATCTGTCTGATCGGGCCTTCGGACGGCCGGCTCTTGGGCCCGCGGTCGTCGTTCTCGCGGTTCGGCGCCGTCGGATCCGTCGCGCCCCCCGAGCGGCCGCCGGGGGCCTGAGGAATGGCCGGACCGATCGGCGAGACGCGTATCTCACGCGACGCATCAGACGGGGCGAAGTCGGCCGAGTCAGGTCGGTAGCTCGGATCCAGTAGTCGCTGGATCTTCGAGTAAGCCTGCTTGGATTTGTCCCGCCACTCGTTTTGGACTCCAAGCCGCTCCATCATCGCTAGGTTCTCTTCGTGGGTGCGAACCGATTTCTCGAGCAGGACCCGAATCTTCTTGCGCACCTCTTGATGATAAATCTCAAGCTGTTCGCCAGCACCTGGCTTCAGCAACTCCGGCGGGACCGGGGCATGGATGAAAGCGTCGTACAGCTCCTCGTAAAGTGACGCAATCTGGAATCCCGATGCGGAAGCCCAACCCGGATTCCCCAATTTGATCGTGTCGATGTATTGACGCTGCGAAGCGAGGAGCAGATGGGCTTTTTCCTCGAGGTCCATGCCCATTTGCTTCTCCGGCAGGCGCAAGGCGACCGCTCGAAACCGCTCGTGCGAGATCTCCCCGAGGTGATACATGGCAAGCGCGAGATAGAAGTCGGTCTCAAAGCGTTCCTCGGCCTCTTTTTGGTGGAAGAACGACACGGCGGAGCGCAGCGTTCGTTCCGCTGTCTCCAGGTCTTTGAGCTGGAACTGGGCAAATCCGCGGCGGGCCAGGGCCTCGATATGGTCGTCGGAGCTGAGGTCCTTACGCTCCAACACCTGCGCGAAAATCTGAATCGAGGCGGGCCAATTCTTGATCTCCGCGTAGGTGGCCCCTAACTGGAAGGCGGCGTCCTTAGCGTCGGAGGAGTCTGGGTACCCGTCCGTGAGGGCCTTCAACCGGACAATAGCGCCATCCCAATCCTTCTTGCCTTGGTAGGCAAGCCCAACGTTGTAGAGGCTCGCCCGGGTATACCGGCCGTCCGGGAACTCCTTGAGCACCCGATCATAGGCGGCAATGGCGTCGTCGAATCGCCTATCGGAAAGGGCCTTGCTGGCTTGTTCGAACAGTTCAGCGGCATCGAACGCCTCGACGTGGGTGCCGTCCGGACCCTCGACAGCCGTGATCTTGATGGGATCCATCTCGTACTCGGTGACTGGACCCGCCGCGGGCGTGGCGGGCGTCGGCGCGGACCGATGGGCGCACCCGGTGGTCACGAGCGTCGCCGTCATGGAGGCGAGGGCAAGCGTGATGGCAGGGGCACGACGGACGGACAGGGGTCGCGACATGAAGATTCCTCCAGTTTGAGGGACAACGTCAGGCTCCGCCAGGTTCCACGAAAAACGGATGTAAAGAGGCCAGTCGCAGACCAAGGACTATCCCTCGAGCTCCCCCACACACCCGGGCACGATTCGGCGGACGAGCCGGCGGCTCCGGCTTGGGCTCGCGCAACAGGGCCGATCTCGTTACCCACCCCACCCAGGGCCCCAGTTGCCGGGCCAGCCAAGACGTAGGAGGGTGACAAAGATGCAAGCACCAATTGAGCTCTTTTCCGCCACCACCATCGCCACCCGAGTCGCCGAGCTGGGCGCACGGATCGACCAAGAGATGCCGCCTGGCCCCTTGACGGTGGTCGGCATCCTGCGGGGTGCGTTCGTGTTCATGGCAGACCTGGTGCGGGTCATCCCGCGAACAATGACCTGCGATTTCCTCGGCGTTCGCAGTTATGGTGACGCGACACTATCGTCGGGGGTGGTGGAGATCACGAGCGATCTCGGGACCAGCATCACCGATCGGCATGTCTTGCTGGTCGAGGACATCGCCGACACGGGGCTTACACTGCGGTACCTATTGGACGTCCTGTGGGCGCGCGGACCGGCGAGCCTTCGTACCTGTGCACTGTTGTCCAAGCCCTCGCGACGCGTGATCGACGTGCCGGTCGACTTCGTGGGCTTCGAGGTGCCCGACAAATTCGTCGTCGGGTACGGGATGGACTCGGGTCAACTGTACCGGAACTTGCCTTACATCGGCGTGGCCGACGGGTGATACGACCATCCGCGGTCGTCACCTCCTGGCGCGCGCCAAAGCTATTTGGATCTTCTGCCGAATCGAGTTGTAGCGCTGAAGGAAATCCAAATTGGATTGACGGAAGGCTTGCAGATAACGGCGCTCTTTGAGCTTCTGACGAATCCCCTCGCGGATCTCGGTCATCGGCTCGACCAGCTCGGCCGGAGACCGATAGGCGGGGACGAGCACGATGACACGGTTTCCCTCGATCATTTTGACTTCGCCAGCGGTCCCGGGGCTCGGTGGCGGTTGATACAAGATGGCCACCGCATCAGGCGCGCTGGTCTTGACTGTGTTGACCACCATACGCGCGGGCAAATCGGGCAGCGGATCCTTGACCAACACGATCTGGGGGCGCAGCTGATTCGCCAGATCCATCGACTCACCGCCACTCTGGGCGACGGTGACGTTCCATCCATTTTCCTTGGGAAACAGCGCAGCCAGTTGCGCGCCCGCGTCCACATCGTCGTTGACCAACAACACCGAACAGACGTCGCTCGGACCGCCGGTCTGCGTCTCTTCCCGGCCGAGCAGCCGATCCTCCATGTCCAGGCGTTGGCGAAACAAGTCGCGCATGCGACGGAGGAATTCCTCGTGTACTTCCGAGACTTCTTCTAGCAGCGTATTCCGATCGGATAGCGCCATCAGCTCGGATGCCGCAGCCAGAACCCGGTCCTTCAAGTACCGCACGGTGTCTGGTTCCTTGACGATGACATCAGCGGCCCCGCCCCGAAAACCGGCGACGCCGATGTCGAACGCCTTGCGGGCCGTCATGACAATCACAGTGGTCAAGGGCGATTTCTCGCGCGCGAACTTTAGGAGATCGAGGCCTCCCGCCACCGATGGGGTGTCCACATCGAAAAGCGCCACGGTGAAGAACTTGTTTATCAGGAGGTCCGTGGCACGCACCGGGTCGCTCGTCACGGTGACGACCAAGCCCAATCGCGCGAGCAGGGTCTGTAGACCGCGCGCGACCTTCTCGTCCTTGTCAACCACCAGCACTTCTTGTCCGGCGGCGATATTCGTGGGTTCGGAGGCCACGGGGAAAACCTATCATGCTTCGGTCTGGCCGGGCCTGCGGTCTGCTCGGCCGGCCTACCGCTCGGCCAACGCCCGGGTTGGGCGTGATACGATGACGAGAGGCGTTTGTCATGAATTCGATCTTCGACAGAGTCCTGCAGGCCGCGCGGCAACTGGGCGCGTCCGACGTGCATTTGAAGGTCGGACTGCCGCCCATCTTCCGCATAAAGGGCGATCTCAGGACGGTTCGAGATGTTCCGCCCTTGTCCCGCGACGTCATACAGACCTTCGCGCTCGACATGATGAATGAACGCCAGCGTGAGACCTTCGAGAGCGCCTGGGATGTGGATCTCGCCTACGCGACGTCCGACGGCGCTCGCTACCGCGTCAACGTCTTCCAGCAGCGCGGCAATATCGGCCTCGTCATGCGGCTGATCCCACCTGACGTTCCGCCCTTCGAGAAGCTGAGCTTGCCGCGGGTGGTCCTAGATCTCGCAGATAACGAACGGGGGTTGGTTCTGGTGACGGGCGTGACGGGTTCCGGCAAATCCACCACGTTGGCGGCCATGGTGGATTCCATCAACGCACGGCGGGCTTGTCACATCGTCACGGTCGAGGATCCGATCGAGTACGCGTTCAAGGACAAGCGCAGCGTTGTCAATCAGCGTGAGATTGGGTTCGACACGCTGAGTTTCAGCAAGGCGTTGCGGGCGGCACTGCGCCAAGACCCTGATGTCATTCTGGTCGGCGAGATGCGCGATCTGGAGACCATCGAAATCGCGATGACAGCGGCGGAGACCGGACACCTGGTCCTCTCGACGCTGCATACTTTGGATGCGGTGGAAACCGTCAATCGGGTGGTGTCCGTGTACCCGCCCCACCAACAAGATCAGGCGCGCCTGCAGCTGGCTGGTGTTTTGAAAGGGGTGATGTCGCAACGGCTCGTGCCCCGGGCAGACGGCAAGGGAATGATCCCCGCGGTCGAGGTCCTGGTGAACACGGCCCGGGTGCGCGAGCTGATCGCGGATCCGAAGCGGACGCGAGAAATTCGGGATGCCATAGCGACTGGCCGCGAGCCATACGGGATGGTCAGCTTCGATCAATCGCTGATGGATTTGGTTCATCGGAAGCTCGTGACCTACGAGGAGGCGCTTGCGCAAGCGACCAACCCGGACGACTTCGCGCTGCGCTATCGAGGGATCGGCCGCGGCGACGAGTCGGTCATTCCGGGCAACGACGCGCCCGCGGAGGGTGGGCTGGAGATGGACGACGACCAGGACCCCACCTTCACGATCGACCGTTTCAAGCGTTGACGGATCCGTGCCCCAGCGGGAAATGCTACGCTTTCGCGCCCCCATGTCGCGTCCCATTTCAAAAACCGTTCGTCGCCAGTTCCTTGATTTCTTCGCCTCCCGCGGACACGAGGAGGTGCCGAGCTCGTCGCTGGTACCCGCCAACGATCCGACGCTTCTGTTCACGAACGCCGGCATGGTGCAATTCAAGGACATATTCACCGGCCAGGCCAGTCGCCCCACGACACGCGCCACCACCGCCCAAAAGTGCGTCAGGGCCGGCGGAAAACACAACGATCTGGAGAACGTGGGTCGGACGGCCCGGCACCACACGTTCTTCGAAATGCTCGGGAATTTTTCGTTCGGGGACTATTTCAAGAGCGACGCCGTGGCGTTCGCGTTCGAACTGTTGACCAAGAACTACGCGATAGACCCGTCGCGGTTGATTTATACCGTTCACCAGTCGGACGACGAGGCGCGCCATCTGTGGAAGAAGATTGCGGGCGTCGGTGACGATCGTGTCATCGGACTCGGCGACAAGGACAATTTCTGGGCCATGGGTGACACCGGCCCCTGCGGGCCGTGCAGCGAGATCCACTACCACCAGGGCGAGGACATCCCCTGCGCCGAGGTGGCCGCCGGGCGGACGTGTCAGGGCCCAGCCTGTGACTGCGATCGGTGGATCGAGATTTGGAACCTGGTCTTCATGCAGTTCGAGCAGGTCCGCGGCCAGGAGAGACGTCCCCTGCCACGACCGTCCGTGGACACGGGGATGGGCCTCGAACGTTTGTGCGCTGTGTTGCAAGGGGTCCGATCGAACTACGAGACGGATCTGTTGCGGCCCCTCGTCGATCGCGCCAGCGCGCTCGCGAAGAAACCGTTCATAGCCACGGACTACGCCGGTAACTCGGCGTCCCTGCGCGCCATCGCCGATCACGCGCGCGCGACCGCGTTCTTGATCGCCGACGGCGTATTTCCCGAGAAGACCGGACGCGAATACGTGCTCCGGCGCATCATGAGGCGCGCCGTGTACCACGGCTGGTTGCTCGGCATTCGCGAACCGTTCCTGGCCGCGTTGGTGGGCGACGTCATCGAGACAATGGGGGGCGTATACGGCGAGCTTCGCGAGCGACGTGGCGTAATCCTGGAGGTGAGCGATCAAGAGGAACGCCGGTTCCGCGAGACGCTGGATCGCGGACTGAGAATCCTGGACGCAAGTGCGCCGGCCGCGAATGCTGCGTCCGCGGCGGCGCGGACTGCTGGCGCTGGCAGCGCAACCGAAGCGGCGGTTCATGCAACAGCCGCGAGATCAGAAGCGACCCAGGCACCGGAGTTCGCCACGGGTCATATTTCTGGCGCCCTCGCGTTCAAGCTCTATGACACGTTTGGATTCCCACTGGATCTCACCCGCGTGATCGCCCACGGACGGGGATGGGAAGTCGACGAGGCCGGATTCGAGACCGCAATGAACGAACAGCGTCACCGCGGCGAATTTCACGGATCGGGAGAAGCAGCCGTCGATGCCGTTTTTCCGACGGTGGCGAACAAGGTGGGTCCGACCCGGTTCGTCGGCTATGAAACGACGCGCGCTTCGTCCCGCATCACCGCTTTGCTGGCGGCGGGTCAGCCCGTTGAGTCGGTGGGCCCCGAGGCTGGCCCTGTGGCCGTGGTCGTCGAGGCGACGCCGTTTTATGGCGAGCAAGGGGGGCAGGTGGGTGATGCGGGAGAGCTGCGCCTCGGCGGGGGTCTGGGGGCGATGCGCGTCACGGACGTCAGACGTCCCGTGTCGACGTTGTATGTCCACGCGGGCGAAGTGACGAAAGGAGCCTTGCGAGTGGGCGATGCCGTCGACCTGATTGTCGACGAGGTGCGCCGCAATGCAATCCGCCGTAACCATTCCGGGACGCACCTGCTCCACTGGGCGTTGCGGAGTGTCCTTGGGGACCATGTCGCGCAAAAGGGCTCCCTGGTGGCGCCGGACCGCCTGCGTTTCGACTTCTCGCATTTTGCCCCGTTGACAGCCGCCGAGAGACAGACGATCGAGGATCTGGTCAACGACCGTATTCGCGCGAACGTGGCGACGGACACGCAAGTGCTGGCCACTACCGAGGCCAAGAAGGCCGGTGCGATCGCGTTTTTCGGCGAAAAGTACGGGGATACGGTCCGTGTCGTCACGATGGGCGAATCGAAGGAATTCTGCGGGGGCACGCACGTCGCGCGAACCGGCGACATCGCTTTCCTGAAAATCACCGACGAGACGGGCGTGGCGCAGGGCGTCCGCCGCATCGAGGCCGTAACCGGTGCCGCCGCCGTCGCCCACGTGCACCGGATCGAGGCCGAGCTCGGCGCCGCCGGTGAACGCCTGCGGGCATCGCCCTTTGACGTGGCCAGTCGGATCGAGAAGCTGCAGGCCGACCTGCGTGAACGTGACAAGGAAATCGAAAAACTGAAGCGCAAGTTGGCTTCCGGAGGCGGACGCGATCTTGCCGCGGAGGCGCGCGACGTCGGCGGCGTGAAGGTCCTGGCGACGCGTGCCGACGTGGCGGATCCGAAGGCGTTGCGGGACGTCGCCGACCAGCTGAAAGACAAGCTGCGTTCCGGCGTGATCGTGCTGGCGGGGGTCGAGGGCGACAAGATAGCGTTGGTCGCGATGGTGACCCCGGATCTGGTGGCGCGCTTCAACGCCGGCAAGATTGTCGGTCAGGTCGCCACGGAGGTGGGAGGCAAAGGCGGCGGACGAGCCGACATGGCGCAAGGTGGAGGCTCACGGCCCGAGCGTCTCGATGGCGCGCTCGATCGGGTGTACGAACTGGTTCGTGACTGAATTTGGCGAGCCGCGCCCAGGAGAGCTCG
Organism: Pseudomonadota bacterium; assembly: GCA_017881245.1. Taxonomy (GTDB): domain Bacteria; phylum Myxococcota_A; class Polyangia; order Fen-1088; family Fen-1088; genus FEN-1088. Next base: position 53,033 of record JADGRC010000224.1, on the reverse strand, counting down.
CCTTGAGATCGAAGAGCGCGATGCGCGCGTCGCCTGTGCGGGCTCCAAACGCCGGTGATCACCGCATCACCCTAGCCGCTGCCTTGCGCATGAGATTTCCCGACCAACCTTGGAGCGCGGTTCGGCGTCTCTGCGAGAGTGGCAAGGTGCGGGTCGATGGCGATCTCGCACTGGATCCGGCGGGGCGGGTGGACCCCGGCGCCGATCTGTCCGTCGACATGGCGGCACCCCGACCGCGTGAGGTGGTAAAGGGGTTCCGCGTCGTCTTCGAGGACGTCCACCTCATCGTGGTCGAAAAACCCGCGGGCGTGGTGAGTGTCCCGTTCGAGCGCAAGGAATCAGGCACCGCGTTGGATCTGATCCGCGACCACTGGCGTGCACGGAATCGCCGCGCGACCGCGACCCCTCTTTACACCGTGCATCGCTTGGACAAGGAAACGTCGGGGCTGCTGTGTTTCGCGAAAACGCGCCAGGCGGAGCGCGGCCTGCACCAGATATTCCAGCACCACCTGGCCACGCGAACGTATGTGACCGTCGCGCATGGCGCCGTCGCCGCGGGCCGAATCGAATCGCGACTGATCCCCGATCGCGGCGATGGACTACGGGGCTCCACGCGCAATGGGCACGATCGGCATATTCCGCGCGTTCGGCGCGGTCCAGGCGAGCAAAGCGAGCGCCGCCATCAGATGGAAGGGCAACACGCCGTAACGCACATCGAGGTTATTGAGCGGTTGCCGGCGGCCACATACTGTCGCGTCAGACTTGAAACCGGTCGAACCCATCAGATCCGCATCCACCTGGCCGAGGCGGGACATCCGGTGGTGGGGGACAATGTCTACACACGGGACTTGGTCGCGAGCGGAGGCCACCCGCTGCCCTCGGATCGGATGATGCTGCACGCGACCACTTTGGGCTTCGCTCACCCAGTGACCGGAGTAAATGTCGATGCTTTGGCGGACCCGCCGTCGGATTTTCTGGTCACACTGATACGCCTTGGATATCGGGGATCCGCGACGTGAACGATTCCGCCCCTCCCCCATCCATCGGCTCGGCCCTGACGACGATCTATGCGGCCATGAGGGCCGGGTACGATAGCGCGAGCACACCGCCCGATCGGGCACCAGACCATGGCCACGATCCGCATTTTCTCGAACAGATTTCACCGTTGCTCGATTTCCTTTACGCCAAATATTTTCGCGTCCGGATGCTGGGAATCGAAAACGTTCCGCGGCAGGGTGCCGCCCTATTGGTCGCAAACCACTCGGGCGGCGTGCCTTACGACGGAGCCATGTTGATCCACGGCATATACCGCCAACATCCATCGCATCGACGACTTCGCACTCTGGTGGCGAATTTCGCGTTTCGCTCGAACTGGATGTCACACGTGGTGTCGCGAATCGGCGGCGTCCGCGCGGCCTCCAACTTCGCGCGCGACCTTCTCCAGTCCGGCGAGCTGGTCGGCGTCTTCCCCGAGGGGTTGCGTGGGGTCGGAAAACTGTATCGGGAGAGGTACCGTCTGGAGAAATTTGGCCGAGGGGGATTCGCCAGGCTGGCGGCCGAGGTGGGCGTTCCGATCATCCCCGTAGCAATCGTGGGCGCCGAGGAAATTCATCCCGTCTTGGCGAAGATCACCACGTGGGCCCAACCGCTGGGTCTGCCGTACATCCCCATCACACCCACATTTCCGCTGCTTGGTCCCTTAGGTTTGTTGCCGGTACCGACGAAGTGGACGATCCAGATAGGTGAACCCATTTTCGTCCCGCAAGTCTCCGACGAATCCAAGGCCACTGTCATCGCGGAAACGGCGGAACGGGTGCGCACGCGCATCGACGCCCTGATAACCGACATCCTGGCTCATAGACGCTCGATATTATTCGGATAATATGGACGGCGTGGTTCGTATTTTTTTCTGATGCGGGATGAACCACATCGGATTAGTATTCTTACACTTGCTTACAAGTAGATACACATTTGGATGGTCGCATTTTGCTCAGCGACAAATGATTTTGCGTTTGGACCATGACCTTGGCCGCAAGCACTAGCGCCCCGCACATGATCGACGTCGGTCAGGTCATCGGTAACTATAAGCTCATCTCCAAGCTGGGCGAGGGTGGCATGGGGGTGGTGTACCTTGGCGAACACCCGGTGATTGGCAAGAAAGTCGCCATGAAGGCCATCCATCCGGAGTTGGCCCGCAATCCAGAAGTCGTGTCGCGCTTCGTCATGGAAGCGAAGGCGGTCAATCAGATCGGCCACGAGCACATCGTGGACATCGGCGATTTCGGCAACACGCCCGACGGAGATTTCTACTTCATCATGGAGTACCTCCAGGGCGAATCCCTGGCGGATCGGCTGAAGCGCGAGATCGTGATGTCGAAGAACCGGGCGCTGTCCATAGCGGCTCAAGTGGCCGACGCGCTCGGAGCCTCGCACGATCACGGAATCATTCACCGAGATCTCAAGCCCGAAAACATCTTCCTCATCACCCGGCGCGGAAACCCGGATTTCGTCAAAGTGTTGGACTTTGGGCTCGCGAAGTTGACCCAAACCGAGGAGAAGGTGACGCACAAGACGCGGGCCGGATCGGTGATGGGAACGCCGTACTACATGTCGCCGGAGCAGGGCGAGGGCAAAGTCCAGATCGATCACCGGGCCGACATCTACTCGCTCGGGATCATCTTGTTCGAAATGTTGACAGGCAAGGTTCCTTTCGGCGGCGAGGGTTACGGCGAGATCATCGTCAAGCACATCACGCATCAGGCTCCATCGGCTCGAAAAATCAACCCGGCCATCTCGGCTTCGGTCGAGATGGTGCTCTTCCAGGCGCTTGCCAAGGATCGGGAAGATCGCTTCCAAACGATGCACGAGTTTCGCAACGCCCTGCTCGATCCAGAAGGGTACCTGGCGGGTGCCCCTTCGGTCGGAATGCCCGCCGAGTTGACCGGAGTTACCCGCCTGGCAGCGCCCATGGCCAGGCGCGATATGACCTTCGATTCGACGGCGGACTTCGGGACCAATTCCAGCGCCGGCATCGTCGACCGACCCACGATGGGACCGTCCACGTTCCGGCACGGCGTGGGACAGGTGCTGCCGCTCTCGGAGCCTCCGACGCTGGCCCCGAAGTCGGGACGGAAGGTGGTTCTGACGATCATGGGAGGCGTGCTGTTGGCCGGAATGGCCATCGTCATGGCTGGCCGATCCAAACGCGAACCGCGTCGCCCGCTCGCGTCGGTGGCGGGGACTGTCGGCCAGGCTGGCGCCGCCAGTGCGCCCTCCGCGGTCCGCGTCAACTTTTCGTCGGACCCAAATGGCGCGACGGTCACTCGCGCGGATGACGGCAGCGAACTCGGTCGCACCCCGCTTTCCCTCGAGATCCCCTACAGCGATTCCACCGTTCAGTTCGTGCTCCGCATGCCCGGATACCAGGACAAGGTCATGCTGATCGTCCCCAACCTGCCCGCTCCCATCTTCGCGACGTTACGCCCGGTAGAGAAGCCGGCGGCACCCGCCAACGCCTTCCCGAACACCCTCGCTCGGCGCCAGACGTCGGGCACTGGGCCACGCAGGCACGCTCCTTCGTCGGCGGCATCACCGGCGGCCGACGATGTGACGCCCGCCAAGAAGAACGAGAAGCGCACGACGTCCGACGACGGCGACAGCGTCCTCGAACCGGACTTCAACAAGTAACGGCCCGCAAACGCGTTCCCATGGACCGCGCCCCTCCTGGCCTCGCCGGTGGGCCCAAAATGCAGCCCTCAGGACCAGCCCCGTCGCGCTCTGCCCTGGCGGCGGAGCGCGGAGCGCGCCCTTTGCGCCCCTCTTCGCGTGCTCACTCCTCGCATGTCTTGACGGCCGAGGCCGAGCAAGACGTCAGCCGAATACGCGATTGCGGCCGGCCGCCTTGGCCGCGTACAGCTGCTCGTCGGCGAGCTTAATCAAGGCGTCAACATCTCGAACGTCATCGGTGACGGCCGCGACGCCCATGGAAATGGTAACTTCGATGGGGGTGTTCTCGAAGCGAAACTCCTGATCCTCGACGAGCTGGCGGACCTTCTCCGAAAACGTTAGAGCCGCGGACAACTGGATCTCGGGCAGGATAATCGCGAATTCTTCGCCGCCATAGCGGGCGAACAGGTCCTCGCGGCGAATCTTCTGCTTGACGGCCGAAGCCAGTTGTTTGAGGACGTAATCTCCGGCCAAATGCCCGTAGGTGTCATTGATTCTCTTGAAGTGGTCGAGATCGAACATCGACAGGGACACCGCACGCTGGTAGCGGTGCGCGCGCGCGATTTCGCGTTCCAGGGTCTCCATGAAGAAGCGTTTGTTCGAAATCTGGGTCAGGCCGTCGACCGTGGTCAGGCGGTAGATTTCCTCGTGATACGCGTGTTCGATGTTGCCGCCAGTCAGAAATTTGAAGATGGTGCGACCGATCTTGATCAAATCGCCGTCTCGCAAGACATGCTCTTCAATCGGCTCGTCGTTGACGTAGGTGCCATTCGTCGACCCCAGATCGCGCAGCAGAATGGACTTTCCCGTGTTGACCAGTTTCGAATGATTGCGGGAGATCGACTCCTGATCGATCTGGATCTCGCATTTGGATGACCGGCCGACGACGACGGACGGAGTGTTCAGGTTGTACTTCTTACCAAGCTCATCGCCGTATATGACGACCAGACATGCCTCCTTGCCCAGAGGCCGGTCGGTTATCCGACTGATGGCCGTGACGACGGTCTTGGCCCGGACATGGTCGGAATCCGAAGCGTCGTTGGGGTCAAAGGGCTTGCGCGGCAAGGCTTGGGGGCGGAAGCCTAGGCGATCCGCCGTTTTCCGTAAAGCTGGGCTTGGGCCGCCGTGGGCCGCCGTCGAGGCGCGGGCCAACGAGAGGCGGGGCGACAGACGATCGTCTCGCCCCCATCGGGACGGGCTGCCGGAGCCGGTCATTTGGGTTGCACGAGCGGGTCGCCACGTGCCGACGGTCGGAATTCCGCTACACTCCCGCGCAGATGAGAGACGATCACGCGCCGACCAAACCCGGGGCCGAGGACTTCGCGTCCTTGTTCGCGGCGTCCGAAAAAAACAGCACACGAGGACGCCAGACGCGATACGCGATTGGCGATCGGGTCAAAGGTACGCTGATTTCCATCGGGCGTGATGTCGCCGTAATCGACCTTCAGAACGGGGGAGAGGGAACTCTCGACGCGGTCGAACTGCGCGACGAGTCCGGTCAGCTGACCGCGCGAATCGGCGAGACGATCGAGGCACGGGTCGTCGCGAAGGGCGACAAGGAAGGCGTGGTCACGTTGCGCCGGGCTCCCGCGCGCGGCATGGAGGCCCGCAACAGCCTGGGACAGTTCGCGACGAGCGGACTCCCCGTCGAGGGCGTGGTCACGGGAGTCAACAAGGGCGGACTCGAGGTCACTGTCGCGGGCTTGCGCGCATTCTGCCCGATTTCGCAGATCGAGCTGCGCCCGGTCGCGGACGCCTCCGGCTATGTGGGACAGAAGCTGCTGTTCCGGATCACCAAATTCGACGAAGAAGATCGCCGCGGTCCCAATGTGGTGTTGTCACGGCGCGCTTTGCTGGAGGACGAGGGTCGCGACCGAGCCGCTCAGACACGCTCCACCTTGGTACCGGGAGCTATCGTAAGTGGAGTCGTCACCTCGGTGAGGGACTTCGGCGCATTTGTCGATATTGGCGGGTTGGATGGCCTTTTGCCCGCGTCGGAAATCGGATTTCAGCGGGGCGTTCGGCCGTCGGATCTGCTCTCCGTCGGGCAAGCGGTCACGGTCCAGGTCCTGCGAATCGAAAAGCGAGACCTGGCGCAACACTCGGGTGGCGCGGAGCGGACAAATCGCGCCGACAGGCTCGGGGGCGCGGGCCGAGCTGGTCACGCGGAGTCTGCCGGGCGTCCAGAACGCACGACTGGGACGGGCAGCACGAGTGGGACGGGCAGATCGATCGAGCAGATCACTTTGTCCCTGAAATCGCTCGAGCGCGATCCTTGGGACGATGCCGTGATGCGACTGCCACCGGGAACGACGGTCAAGGGCACCGTCACGCGCGTCGAGCCCTTCGGCGCGTTCGTCGAAGTGTTACCCGGCATCGAAGGTCTGCTGCACGTCAGCGAGCTCGGAGCGGGTCGCGTGCTGCGACACGCGCGTGATGCCGCGAAGTCGGGCGACGCGCTGGACGTCGCCGTGCTCTCGCTCGATCGCGAAAAACGACGCATCTCTTTGGCGCTGGCCAGCGACGAGGACCGAATCGATGACGAAGGCCACGCCGCGGCCAAGCGAGCCGGCGCCTCGTCCGGTATGGGCACGTTCGGCGACCTGTTGCGCGGCAAGCTTCGCTGAGGGTCGAGCCGATTGCGCGGGGAGCGGTCCAGGCGTAAGTCGCCCTCATGCGGGCGATCCCCGAAGCGAAGGCAGAGACCGAGGTTCCCGAAAGTTACAGGTCAGTCTCGAAGCACCTCCGCCGGCAGCAGCAACGAGCGTGTGCCAGTGACTATAAGCCACAGTTGGTGCGCGGCGCGCGTCACCCCGATGTGGAACAGATGTCGGGCCTCGTCGTCGGTGCCGTAGGTGCTGGCGTTCGCGTCCAGCATGACCACATAGTCGAACTCCAGGCCCTTCACCTGACGCACGTCGGTCACGTCGATGCCCGGGCGAAACGAGAACTCCTGCGCGCGAACGCGCCGCAGGGCCGGGACCTCGGCGCGGCGCAAGCCCTCGTAATATCGATCCGCCTGCTCGGGATGACGGGCCAACAGCGCGACCGTCGCGCGCGGTTCGCGCACGGACAAATCGCGAAGCGCCTCGGCCAGGAACGCCACCGCGGCCCCCGCCGCGGTGAATCGAAACGCCTCCACCGGCGCGCCCACGCGGGGTGCCTCCGGCGCAACCGGATCGGCAAGCTCGCCCATCGCGTACCGGGCCAGCGACAGGATTTCGCGGGTTGATCGATAGGCAATGCGCAGAGGCTCGACCGCGACGTGCGCCAGAGACAGATGGCCAAGCACGCTGCGCCAATCTCCGAATCCATTGTCGAGAAACAGCTTCTGCGAAGTATCCCCGGCCAGCGTGATCGATGGCGACGTCCCCTTCCGAGAAGAGTTGGCCTTGCCGGTTCGGCCGATCAGAACCGCCAGCTTCATCGGCGACAGGTCCTGAGCCTCGTCGACGAACAGGTGGGCGAGCGGCTCCTTCACGCCGCGCAGGAGTTGGCTTGCGCGCAGCAGGATCGCCACGTCGTCTAAATCCAAGAGCGGCTGATCGTCCTCCGTGCGCAGCCCGTCGATGCCGGTCTCGCCGCGGACGTTTTCGTCGTCATCGTGATCGCCGCGCTCGCTCTCGGTACGACGCACACCCTCGGGCAAGTCGCTGTCGACGGTACGCGCGCTCGTCTTGCCGGTGACCCCCATCGCCGCCCATGTGCCGGCGTCCGCGACGATCTCCTCTCGTTCCGCGAGCCGCCGCAAACGCGAAATCTTCTTGTCTTCCTTCTTCTCGGGCGGACGGTCGCGCGGATCACGGCCCACAATCGCGGCAACGCGATCCACCATCAGCTTGTGCGCGTCGACGATGTCTCGCTCGGTGACGGGCATTTCCGGATCCTCGTGCAACAGTGCCATCAGTCGCGAACGGTCCGTCAACAGATCCGCCCACAGGTCCACCACCGCGCGAGAATTTCGCTTTCCGGCGTGGGCGGCGGCCCGCCTCTCCAATTCGTGCAGTAGGGCCGGGTGGCTTTTCACGCGCGTGACCGCGGGCTGCACATCGTCCGTCAACGTCGCACGCAACCAGGGAATCGCGACGCGCAATTCCCTTTCGGCCCAGGCCGCGAACGACATGACCCGCACGCCCCGCGTACCGAGGGCGGGCAGGACCTGCTCCATGTACGACGCTAGAGCAGCGCCGTATGTCACGACCAGCATCTTGCTTGGTGCGAACCGCTCGGGCCCGTTGTACGCGAGGTACGCAAGCCGGTGCAAGCCAATCGTCGTCTTGCCGCTCCCGGCGCCGCCCTGAATCACGACCACCCCCGCCTCGGGTGCGGTCATGATTTCAAACTGGCGCGGATCGATCAGCGCCGCTATCTCGGGGAGGTGGCGATCCAGCGCCTGTCGCCCCGAGGGAGCGGCGCCGAGCACACCGCTCGGACGAAACTGTTGCGTGGTCCGCGTGGCGCTCCGTTCGCCTCCCGCCAACTCGTGCACCGGTAAATCGGTGCGCGCCCAAACGACTTCGCGACCGGCCGTGTCGTCGGCGGGCAATCCCGCCAGAGTTCCTGCCGGCGCGCCTGCGAGGGGGTCTGCCCGACCGGCCGCCCCGGCGCCGGAGGCGCGACGTTTGATCCAGATACCTTGTGGCGCCGCGATTCGATGCAGAATTCCGTCTTCGATGGTCAACGTCCGTCTCACGATGACTTCGCCCTCGACGTCCCGGTCGCCAAAACGCTCCTCGTAATCGCTGCCCTCCCCGTAGCGGTAGTAAAGTTGACTGACCGGAGCGTTCCGCCAGTCGACGATGTTGATGCGCGACTTGGGATCGACGTAAGTCGCCCGACCGATGAAAACGTCCTTCTCGATTTCACCGCGGCCGGGAATCTGTTCGCGCAAGCGCAGATGTCCAAAATAGGGCGACGCGAGATCGACCAGGATGGTTTGCAGCTGGGCGCGTGTCAGTGCCACGCCCTGCAAACGCTCCATCTGGGCGACCAGTTGTGGCACGTCCTCGAGGCGGGCCTCGCCGATCTCATCACGGAGCGCGACCATGGCGTCGGCGTATTGTCGCGGAGCGCCCGCCGCCGCGCGATCGAGCGCGCGTGGCTTTGTCTCGGTCGCGACCGGAGTCGCGTGGTCACCAACGGTTGGAGTCGGCGGTACCTCGGCCGCCAAACTTCGGCGCACGCGCGACAGCAGCTGCTCTTCCTCCGCCGGGATCGCCGAGCCAGCGGCTGGGGCTCCGGAACTGTCGTCAGCATGCTCGCGTTCTTTCTGCTCGCCCGCCTTCGCGCTGGTGGCGCCTGGCCGCCGCCCGGCGCCCGCGTTACTTTGCTCGCCGTCGTCCTCCTGCCGATCGCTGCGTCTCCGCATGGCGGTCAGCCCCATCGGAACAGGCGCAAGGCAACGGCGGAGCTGAGCACGCCCCACGCCACCAAGACGACGACGGAAGGTCCCTGGGCGAACAGAGACGCGCCGTCATTGACGACGTGCCGGATCGCTTCGTTGAACGCGGTCAAGGGCAACAGGCGGATTACGGGGAGCAAGAACGCCGGAAAGCGCCCCGAGGAAAAAAACACCCCGGACAGCATGAACATGGGCAGCGTCACCAAATTCACCAGCCCATTCGCCGTTTCGTTGTTCTGGGCACGAGACGCGCACAACAGGCCGAGGCCGGCGAAGGACCACGAACCCACGAGCGACAGAACCAGCACGGCCGCCGCTGATCCGTGGTTGGTGACGCCGAACGTCAGGCGCCCGAAGGCGAACAACACGATCACTTGCAGGGGCACGAACAGCAGGCCCGAGATGCGAAACGACAGCAGGTAGTGACCCCGCCGCATGGGCGTGGCAGTGAGACGCTTCAGGAGTTTCCTTTGACGGGCGTTGACGATATTCCAGGCTGTCCCCCACAGCGCGCCGCTCAGCAACTGCATGCCAAGGAGCCCGGGTACCAACCAATCGATGTAGCGGCCACCCCGAGCAGGGGCCGTTTCGTCCCGCGTCGGAACCGGGTTGGATCGCCCGGCCGCGCGCTGAATCACGTCGTCCACAAGCCTGCGGATGGCCGCAGCGTCGGGGCGCGAAGGGTCGAACCGGTAGACAAGCGCGCCCTCCGCAGACGCTGGCGGCTCGATCGCCAACAGGACATCGCCCACGCGCAGACGCGCCGCCGTTTGCTCCGGGGACAGGAGGTGAACAAGCAACGAGGGTTCCCCCCGCAACGCCGCCAAGACCGCGGGCGTTCGGGGACCGTCGACGAGAGCGACCGCGCTTCGCCCTGGACCTTCGCTGCGGAACGCGATACCGAGCGCCAGGGTCATCAACAATGGAAACCCGAACGTCCAAAAAATCGCGCCCGGCTCGCGAAAGAATTCCTTGATGCGGGCGCCGCTCAAAGCCAAAAGAGGCGATCCGGACAGAAAAGACGATCGGGGCACGTTCATTCCTCGCGCAGGTTGCGCCCGGTCAGGGCCAGGAAGACGTCGTCCAGCGTCGCGGCACGGGACAACAATCGGGTGGGTCGCGCCTGCCGTTCCGCTAGGCGGACAAACAACGCAGGCAGTGCGATGTGTGGCTCGTCGATCGCCAGTGCGATTCCGTTTGCCTGCGCCCGCACACTACGCACGCCGTTCACATCCGCGAGAGCATCGGGCGGTAACGGCGGCTCCGTCTGCAGCTCGACCAGATGAAAACCGCCGCTTTCGTGAATCAGCTCCGAGGGCGTCCCCTGCGCGATGAGTTTGCCGTGGTCCACGATGCCCACGCGGTCGCAAAGCTGTTCCGCCTCGTCCATGTAGTGGGTGGTCAAGACCACGGTCTTGCCCCGCTGCTTCAGCCCAGCGATGGTATCCCACAACGCACGCCGCGACTGCGGGTCAAGGCCCGTCGTCGGCTCGTCCAAGAACAGCAGCTCCGGATCGCCAATCAACCCGAGCGCTACGGCCAGTCGTTGGCGCTGGCCGCCCGAAAGCTTCTGCACCCAGGTCGACCGCTTCTCGGTCAGTTGCATCGTGGTCAGGAGTGTTTCGACCTGCAGCGCCCGAGCGTCGTCGTAAAACGATCGAAACAGACGCAGGGTTTCCCCGACCGTCAGCTTTTCGAACAGCTTGGTTTCCTGAAGCGCCACGCCAACGCGCGCCTGTAAGTCTTCACGCTGTGTGGTCCAGGTTCGTCCCAATACCTCGACTGTGCCTGCCGTGGATTCAATCAAACCCTCCATGACTTCGACGGTCGTGGTCTTCCCCGCCCCATTTGGACCGAGCAAGCCGAAACACTCACCCATGCGGACCTCCAGATCGAGGCCGTCGACCGCGACCACGTCGCCATACCGCTTCACGAGACCGAGTATTCGGATAGCGGTAGGCATCTTTCCGGGTGGCGGACTATAGCGCCGCTCGATTCCCACACAGCGATCAGGTCGTCTGATCTTGACGTCTACGCTTCGCGAGACCCTAAACGACCTTGTTTTTTGACAATAAACCTACATGTAAGAGCATATCTTTCATGTCGGCTATTTACCGCGCTCTTGTCCTCGGAGCCTCCTGCCTACTGGCGGGCCAGGCAACCGTACTCGGCAACCCAGCGAGCACGTCGATCGCACCGACAAAAGAGCTCACTGCCAGCGAGGCCGTGACGCGCACCGCGTCGTCCCGGCGGGTCCGATTTGACACGCTCGCACGCAGCGGACGTGGCTTCGTGGCCGAATTGGAGGGAGGCGCCCACGCCGAGCTCACGCTCGATCCCCGCCTGCAGGACGCCGCCGAGGACGTGTTTCGCGCGTTTCAGGTTCCCTATGGGGCCGCAGTGGTCATCTCGATTCCGGACGGACGGATTCTGGCGCTGGTCGGACAGTCGGCCGTATCGCCGGAGCTCGGCGCCGAGGAGTTGGCCCTGCACGCATGGGCACCCGCGGCGTCCGTCTTCAAAGTCGTGTCGGCCAGCGCCCTAGTCTCGGACGGAGGGCTCAACGGTCAAAGCCGTATCTGCTACCACGGCGGAGTGTCCTCGATCCTGCCAGACAATCTCGTGGACATCCCGCGCATCGACCGGAGCTGCGCGACCTTGGCGTATGGCCTGGGTAAGTCCCAAAACGCGATCCTCGCCAAGATGGCCACGAATCATCTGACACCCGAGAAGTTGGATCGCGTCGCCCGTTCGTTCGGGTTCGGGCAGGATATTCCCTTCGACCTGCCGGTGGAGCCGTCTCATATCGACGTGCCCGTGAGCGACAGGCTGGAATTCGCGCGTACGGCGGCGGGATTCTGGCACTCGACGCTGTCGCCCCTGCACGGCGCTTTGCTGGCGGCAACCATCGCCAACGGCGGTGCGATGCCGGCGCCGAGGCTGATTGAACGAGCGACGGGCAGCGAGGGGCAGCTCATCACGATTCCCGCAATCGGCGCGCGCAGGGTCACGAGCGTGGAGGTCGCGAGCGAGGTCGGCCACATGATGGAGCTAACCACGCGCATGGGCACCGCCCGGGCGACGTTCAACGACCGAAAGGGACGACCGCTGCTCCCGGTATCCGTGGCGGGCAAGACCGGGACGCTGTCCGCCGAGACCGACAAAGGGTATCTCGGGTACAGCTGGTTCGTGGGTTACGCCCCCGCCGATCACCCGCAGATCGCCTTCGCGGTCGTGCTGGGAAATCACTCATCGTGGCGCATCAAGGCAACCTACGTCGGGCGGCGGCTGGTGACCGAATACCTGGCTGGTTCCCGGGAACGCGGCGCCCAACGCCTTCTGGCAGCCGCCCGCTGACAACTGCGTCCCGTCGATCCATCTCGCTATCTCGGCTCCTCGGCGTGGCGGGCTGCCGTCTCGGGGACTGCCGCGTCGCAGAAGGCCGATTTGCGGCTATTCCGACTGGCAAGAGGCGTATAGACTGGCCCGTTAATCTCCCAATCTCGGCCGGCACGTCCAGTCAGTCTGACGGTCTTTCATGCAGCTTTATCAATGGCTCACCGCCGTCGCATCCGATCGCGGAGGCGGAAAAGCACTGGTCTACCGCGATACGTATCTGTCCTGGCGCGGATTGCTGCACCGGGTGGATCGCCGCGCCCAAGAGCTGCACGCAATGGGGATCGTGCCCGGCTCGTGGGTCGGCCTGATGCTGGGCAACGTCCCCGACTTCGTCATCTTGGCCCTCGCCCTGTCCAAGTTGGGCGCCGTCGTGGTGCCGCTTGACCCGACCACGGGTCCGCGCGAACTGGAAATGATTCTCGAGGCGGCTCCGCTGCGCGCACTCGTAACGCGCCCCCGCGGGACAGAGGCCACGCCGGCGAACGGCGCGGCGGTCCTGCCGGCCTATCACGCGGGCGGCGATCCCATCCGCGCGTCCGGAGTGATGCCGCGAGCGACGGTCTTGGTTTCGAAATTCGTGCCCGAAAACCGGCGGCGGCTGCAAGGCACCTTGTTGACGTGCAGCCTGTATCGACGAACGCCCGCCACGCCATTCATCGACGCCGGCGCTGCGGTGGTGCAGTTCACGGCGACGTTCGGCGGCGATCCTCATGGAATCGTCAGGACGAACCAGAACCTGGCCGGCCTTGCGGACATCACCAGCAAGACCCTTGAACTGAAGGAGACGGACCGGATCCTGTGCGCGATGGCCCTGCACCAAAGCTACGGCTTCGACCTCGGCTTGTGCCCCAGCCTGGCTCTTGGCGCCACGTTGTACTTGGAGGACGAGGTCGCACCGAAACGGATCGCGAAGCTGCTGCGGGAACACAGCGTGGATTTGTTGCCTGGAACGCCGGCGCTTTACGGCGCCTTGATGCGGGTACCGACGGCGAAGCCGTTGAAACTTCCGAGCGCCCGCTATCTCAGCTCCGGATCGCCGCTGCCGCTGATCATCGCCGAAGGCTTTTATCAACGCTTCGGAATTCGCCCGTTGTCGGTCTACCACTCCACGCAGACGGGACCTCTGGCAGTCGATCGGGCAGGCAAGGATCCGGGTTCGGTGGGACGAGCCTTTCAGGACGTCGAGGTTCGCGTGGCCGCCGCCGATGGGCGCAAGCTGCCGACAGGCACCGCCGGTCCCATCTGGGGGCGGTCGAAGGCCCTGTCGATACTGTCGGTGCCGAAGATCCGCATTCCCACCCGTGGCAGCGACGTCGGCATCGGCGCGACGGATAGCGAAGGCTGGTTTCGAACCGGCGATCTGGGCGTTATCGATCGCGCCGGAAAAATCACGATCACGGGACGCGAGGACGATCTGGTCAAGGTCGATGGGAAACGACTGGCGCTGGGCGAGATCGAAGGCTGCCTGGAGTCGTACCCGCGCGTGAAGATGGCCAAGGCGCGGGTAATCACCGACGATCTCGGCGGTCCCATGGTCGTCGCCCGAGTGGTCCGCAACGGCAATTGCAAGGCCGAAGACCTCATCGATCACTGCGCCCGCAACCTCGCACCGTACAAAGTCCCGAGACAAATCGAGTTTTCTGACACCCCCGACCCGCCCACCAAGATGGCAGAGGGAATCGCCAGGATCTGAATCGGCAAAACCGGCACAAGATCGACGCATGCTGGCGAGAGGGTCACTCCAAGCTTTCGTGAAGGGACGCCTTGATCTCGATGGGGGCGTCGGGCCTGGCTTCGATCTCCTCGAACTGCGAGTAGTACCCGGGAGCGCGGATTTCGACGCGGTGGAAACCGACGGCCAGCCGCTTCTCCGTCTTCGCGAAGGCGGACACCCGAGCGATCAGGTGGTCATCGATCCAAACCGAGGCGTCTGGCACATTGCACGAAATGCGTAGCGGTGTGGTTGGCGCGGCGAAGCGGGCGGCGGTGGCGCACGACAACACCAACACCGCCGAAGTCGCCAAGGCTCGCACGCGGGATGTGGTCATCATGGTGGGGTCGACCTCGGCGAGGGATTGTTGGGGACGGCGGACGCGCCCACTCCGGCGGGGACGGAGGTCCCGGTCTCGCGCAGCGTGGCCGTCACTCGAATGAGGTCTCCAGTGACCTCGGGGACACCGAAGGTCAGGGCGCCATTCGCGTCGCGGCCAAGCGCGGTTGACAGGGCCAACGCGGACAAGCGGGAACGCACCCAAACCTCGACGCGACCGGGAGTGATGCGCCGAACTTCCGCCGCCGAGACGCTACCGATAGCTCGGACCTGCTTGACCAACGCCGGTACGGCGGCGGGTTGGACGACGGCCGCGTCAAGAACGATGGTCCTCACGTCGGGCGTTACGCGCGCGGCGGCGGCGGGCACCACGCGGGGCACCACCGCGCCGGCGGCGCGCTGAAAGCAATCGGCACGCGCTTTCTCTGGCCGTTCGGCGAAACTGCGAACGGTTTCGCTTTCGTCGGCGACCGCCAACCCGGTGCCCGCGGTCAGAACACGCACGCCGATCGCGCATGTGACCGCCTCCAGACCGGGACCGCGAACCTTCCCTTCGAACGCCACGCTGCCGCTAACGAATGCGACCATCGCAGCGCCCGCGCGGAGCGCGGCTTCGACCGCCTGCGAGGGTTCCGCGAGCTCAGGACCCGCTCTTTGAACATGGGCACCGGCGGCGGTAAACGCCCGCAGCGTCGCATCGGCAGCGTCGGGAACACCGGCGCCCAATAACAAGTACGTCGGCGGCGATCCCGGCGAGAGACCACCCGGCGCGACGACTCCGCTGGCGGGTTTGTCGAACGCACGCAGCAAGGCGGATTCGTCGATTTCCGCTTCGATGCGTACGCCGTACAGCCCCCTGCCGCGCTCGCCTTCTTCGAGCGCGCGGTATCGCCGAACGTAGCCGCGCGAGCGCCCGAGAACCTGCACGACGAGCTTCGGCTGTTTGGCCCGGGCGTCGGGAACCAACGCGGCAATCGCCTGGTCCACGGCCTGTTTCAATGCCTCGGTCAATGCGCGTTCGCGGGCGCTGGCCACGTTACCGCCCACGATCGTGACTTCGGCCGCGCCAACACGTCCCCCGGTCGGACCAAGCGGCGTGGGGGACTCCGCAACGGGCACCACCATCGCCCCTGGCGTCGACGGAAGGGGCGCCGAGGATGGCATCGCGACTCCTACCTTCGGGTTCCCTGTCGCCCCCTCGGCCATCGCCCTGCCTCGGCTAGAACCGTAGACAGAGACGGCGAAGGCGACAACGACGCATGAAAGGAACCGTATGTTCCACCCACGCTCCGGCAAACTCGACGCTCTCATCGCAAGATCTTCTGAACGTAGACCACGGCGGGGTGCCCCGCGAGTTCTGGCGAGTTCCTGTCGTCATCCAACAAAAGCCGCCCCTTCTTGTCCACGTGCGCGGTCAGGACAGTCGCGCCCGCCGGAACGGTCGAGGCCGCCATGTACCGCGCATGGCTCAAGGCGATCTCGCGACCCCGAACCACGACCAGCGGCGCGGCGGCCAGACGGCCCTCCGCCAGCAAGAACGCCACCGGCTCCGGCTCCCGCTCTGGCGAGGAGGCTGCGGACGCATCCCGGTTCGTCACACCTGCATTCTGCCCGTGCCCGCCGGCAGTCGGAGGCTGGCTTGGCCCCCAGTCGGCGAACGACACTTCAAGCCGAAGCAACACGCCGCCGTTTGACTGATATTCGACATTGACCGACCGGGCCCGACCCAACGCCCGGGACACGGCCTCTTCATCCAAACGACGCCCTCCGCCAAGCGGTAGGTTCCGCAGGATCTCGGCGATGCGCGCGCGCGCCACCGCCCTGGCGCGCCGTTCGGCGCCCGGGCGCGCCACGTCGGCGGAAGGCATTCGATGGTCGGCGGCGGCCCCTCCGGTCGCCTCGATAATCCCCCGACGCCAGTCGATGCTCGCGCCGGATTTGTCTTCGACGAACGGATCACCCGCGGACAACACCGGGGCGACGATTGTTTTCGCGGCAGCGAGCGCAATCGTCGTCGCGGAAGCGAGTGCAGCGCCGATCGCGCCCCCGAGCGCCGATCGCGACAGAAAGGCGCGCCGCGATGCGAACGACCCGCCCCTCGACACGGCGCGCTGCCCTACTCCCATTCGATGGTCGCCGGCGGTTTCGACGAGATGTCGTAAACCACGCGGTTGATCCCACGCACCTCGTTCACGATTCGCGATGAGATGCCGGCCAGCAGATCGTACGGCAGGGGCACCCAGTCGGCGGTCATGCCGTCGCGGGAGTGCACGGCACGGAGGACCAGACACTTGGCGTACGTACGCTCGTCACCCATGACGCCAACGCTGCGCACCGGGAGCAACACGCCAAAGGATTGCCAGATGGATTCGTAAAGGCCCGCCGCGCGGATCTCCTGCTCGATAATGCTGTCGGCGGACCGAAGCACATCGCAAGCCTCGCGGGTCACCTCACCTAGGACCCGCACCGCCAGACCGGGGCCGGGAAAAGGCTGCCGCCACAACACGTGTCGCGGCAACCCCAGCTCGGCGCCGAGTTCCCGCACCTCGTCCTTGAACAACTCCCGCAGCGGCTCGATCAGCTTCAGCCGCATCTGCTCGGGCAGCCCGCCAACATTGTGATGGGACTTGATGGTCGCCGATGGGCCCTTGTGGGATACGGATTCGATCACGTCGGGATACAGGGTTCCTTGCACCAGGAAGTCGGCGCCGCCCGCTCGCCGCGCTTCCTCGTCGAAGACAGCAATGAATTCGCCGCCGATGATCTTTCGTTTTCGTTCGGGATCCGTGACGCCCGCTAACGCGCCGAGGAACCGGTCGCTCGCATCCACCACGCGCAGATCGGCCTTGAAGGCGTCGCGGAACAGCGACTCCACCTGCGCCGCCTCGCCCGCGCGCTGCAGACCGGTGTCGACGAAAATGCAGGTCAGCCGCTCGCCGATCGCGCGCAGCACCAGCGCCGCCGCCACCGACGAATCGACCCCGCCCGACAAACCACACACCACGCGGGCCTTCGGCCCCACCTGATCCCGAACGGCCGCCACGGCCTGATCGACGAGGCTCGCCATCGTCCAGGTGGGCTCGCACCGGCAGATGCGAAACACGAAGTTCGCCAGGATCTCGCTCCCGCGCGGCGTGTGCGCGACCTCGGGATGAAACTGCACGCCCCAAAAGCGACGGTCCGGCGCGGCGACGGCCGCGGCCGGACAGTTCGCACTCTCGCCGATCACCGAGAAACCCTCCGGCAGGGCTAGGACGCGGTCGCCGTGACTCATCCAGACAGGGATCTCCTCGCCGGGGGCGAAACCGTGAAAAAGCTCACCTGGCTGAGTGATTCGCAGCATGGCCCGTCCGTACTCACGATGGTCCGCCGCGACGACCTTGCCCCCCAACAACAATGACGTGACCTGAACGCCGTAGCAGATTCCCAAGATGGGGATACCGAGGTCGTACAGCTCCAGGGGCACGCGCGGGGCGTCGGGTTCATACGCCGACGACGGCCCCCCCGACAGAATGATTCCCTTTGGGCGGAGCTCGCGAATGCGCGCGATCGACAGGTTGAACGGATGAATCTCCGAATAGACCTTCTGCTCCCGGACCCGTCGCGCGATGAGCTGCGTGTATTGCGCCCCGAAATCGAGGATGAGGATGAGATCTCGCTGCACGTTATTGCTCGACGCGATAGTTCGGGGCTTCCTTGGTGATGATCACGTCGTGGACGTGCGATTCGCGTAATCCCATCGGCGTCGCGCGGACGAACCGCGCGCGCGTCCGCAGATCTTCGATGGTGTGGCAGCCGCAGTAGCCCATCCCCGCCTTCAAGCCACCAATCAGCTGAAACAGAGACTGCGAAAGTGCGCCGCGGTAGGGCACGCGGCCCTCGATACCTTCCGGCACCAGTTTCGCATCGGTGGTGACGTCGGCCTGGAAATACCGATCCTTGCTGCCCGCGCGCATGGCGCCGAGCGATCCCATTCCGCGGTAAACTTTGTAACTGCGGCCTTGATAGAGGATGACCTCGCCGGGAGCTTCATCGGTCCCGGCGAACAGGCTGCCGATCATGACCGTGTTGGCGCCGGCGGCTATCGCCTTGGCGACGTCGCCCGAGTATTTGATGCCACCGTCCGCGACAACGGTGACGCCGAGCCGTTCCAAGGCACGCGCGCAGTCATTGATGGCCGTGATCTGCGGAACCCCGACCCCGGCGACGACCCGCGTGGTGCAGATCGAACCAGGACCGATGCCCACCTTGACAGCATCGGCGCCGGCCTTGGCGAGAGCCAGCGCGCCCTCCGCGGTGGCGACATTGCCGGCGATGATCTGGGCCTTGGGAAACGTCTTGCGGACATCGGCGACGGCCTCCAGGACGCCTCGAGAATGGCCGTGCGCGGTGTCAAGCACGATGACGTCACAGCCCACCGCGAGCAAGGCCTCGACTCGGGCCGACCGATCAGCACCCGTGCCAACCGCGGCCCCACAGCGGAGGCGGCCGTGTTCGTCCTTTGCGGCCGTCGGATGCTGCTGCGCCTTCTGGATGTCCTTGATAGTGATGAGCCCGCGCAGTTTTCCGGCGCCGTCGACCACCAGCAGCTTCTCGATCCGGTTGGTGTGCAGCAACTCCTTGGAATTTTCCAGGCTGGTCCCCTCGGGCACCGTGATGAGCTTTTTCGTCATCATCGCGCTCACCGGTTGTTCCAGGTTGCGCTCGAAGCGCACATCGCGATTGGTGATGATCCCTACGGCGCGACCATCCGCGGCCACCACGGGCAGGCCGGAGATGTCGTGGCGCTTCATCAGTTCCAGGGCCTGAGCCAGTTTCTGGTCGGCGCCGATCGTCACCGGATTGACGACGACCCCCGTCTCGGCCTTCTTCACCTTTTGAACCTCCAGCGCCTGTTCGGCGATGGAGAAGTTCTTGTGAATGACTCCGATCCCACCTTCGCGGGCCATGCAGATGGCGGTGGCGGCCTCGGTGACCGTGTCCATCGCGGAGGACACGATGGGCATGGCCAACTTGATGGATGGCGTCAACAGCGTTCGTACGTCGGTATCCTTGGGTACCACGTCGCTTTCGGCGGGCACCAAGAGGACGTCATCAAAGGTGAGCGCCTCTCGCAGAGGAACATCGGGCAACATCTCGGGAGATTAGCGAGGTGACGCAGACGCTTCAAGAGGCACACGGCCACGGTGGCCACGGCGGCGGGTGGGCCCAGCACGAATGAATGACCAGACCCGCGCCGGCCTCGAATCCGGGCTTTGTCGGCGCTGGCCCCCCCGGCCCTGGTCACCCCCCGAGGAACAAGGGGCGAATGTGCCTTTCGAACAGGTTGTCCGTAACACATTTACCTGCGATCTCGCGGGCGCTCGCCAGGGCCCCCCGAAATTCGTCCCCCATCTCGGCCGCCAGCTTGAAGCTGACGTGCACGAGCTGGCGCAAATCGACGCTGTAGTCGCGGTTTGACTGATCGTGCCGTAGTCGGCTGACGAACTCGGCCGCGTTCCAGGATGCCACCACCGTCGGCGTCGGAAGCTTCGACTTGTCTATCTCGACGACGGTCGCGTACGGCTTGCAAAGCTCGTCGTAACGCGACAGAGCCTGCACGTAGATGCGCTTCGAGACCGCCAGCCCGCTCGGGCCCGACAGCGCGACGCCGATGACTTCCTCCAACCATGTGGTCCCGGCCGTTTTCAGGTGAAGGCCCGCGCCGTGCTTCTGCAATGCGCGACGGATCACCGGATACAACGAGAACTTGTCGCTGCCGGTATGCACGCTGAGCTTCAGAGACGCGGGCAAGCCAAACACGGAAATGGCGTGCTTCACGACCGCCAAATCAGAATCGAATTCCCGTTCGAACGTGCGGACGTCGCCGACGTAGTCGATGCCCTTCAGGAACTTCCCAGAAAACTTCGGCGCGATGGTCTGCGCCGGAATCTTTTCGCGCGCGATCGCCCCCAGCATGAAGAACAGCTCAAACGGAAGCTGAGGCTCCATCGTCTCGTCGGCCGATACCTCGGTCACGAAATTGTCGGCGCCCTTGGCGGCGGCGATGTGCCGGTAGGTGCGGCCGGCCTCGCTGACCGCGGTCAGATAGTGATGCCCGATCTTTTCGAGGACGGCGTCCGTGACCTCGAAGGCGGTCTCGACCCCGGGTATGCGCAGGGCTCCCCGGAAGGGAGCCATGTCGCGCACGAAGGCGGCGACGTCGGCGTCGGGCGCCGGCTGCCCGATGAAGTCGGCGACATCAAGCGTGAAGAAATTGCTGGCCGAGATGAACGCGTCGACGGTTTTCATACCGATGTGATCGGCGTCCACATAGTACCCGTGCTTCCAGCCAGCCGCGCTCACGGCGTTGTCCGCTTCGACTCGCACGTCTTGTGGTTTCGTGCCGATCAAGGAATGCTCGCGAAACGACTTGTTCCATACGGGAACTACGACAGCGCCGTTCTGCTCGGCTCTCTGAAAGGCTCGCAGCTGGGCGTTGCCCTCCTGACCGAATCTGTCGCCAATCCCCAACGAGTACTTCTCAATCAGCATCTTGTCTCCTCTCTTGAATCAGGGGGCGTTCCCAGGCCCTTGCGGCGGCGAAGCCGCGCCGGCGCAGAACGCAGGTCAGGCCACATACGCCGAGGACGCGGTCTTGCCGCCCCGCCCCGTCCAGTTGGTGTGAAAGAACTCGCCGCGCGGGCGATCGAGGCGTTCGTACATGTGCGCGCCAAAGTAGTCCCGCTGCGCCTGTAAGAGGTTCGCGGGCAAGCGACCGTTCCGAAACCCGTCGAAATAGTTAAGGGCCGTCGCATGCGCGGGAATCCAGATGCCGTTGGAAACCGCCGTGGCGACCACACGTCGCCATGCCGCCTGCGCCGCCTCAATGCGCTCCCTGAAGAAGGGCGCGAGTAACAAGTTGGTCAGACGCGGCTGCGCATCGTAGGCCTCCTTGATGCGACCGAGGAACGCCGAGCGGATGATGCACCCACCCCGCCACAGGAGCGCGATCCCACCGTAGTTCAGGTTCCACTTGTATTCGCCAGCGGCCGCCTTCATCAGGTCATAGCCCTGCGCGTACGAGACGATCTTCGACGCATACAGGGCGTGCGCCAGATCGTCGAGGAATGCCTTGCGATCGCCGGTGAACTTCGGCGTCGGTCCCCGCAACACCTTGGATGCTTCCACGCGTTCGGTCTTCATCGCCGAAAGGCAGCGCGCCCAGACCGCCTCGCTGATCAACGTCAGCGGAATTCCCGAATCCAGTGCCGACACGCTGGTCCACTTCCCGGTGCCCTTCTGGCCCGCCGTGTCCAGGATCTTGTCGACGAGCGGTTGGCCGTCCTCGTCCTTGAACGCGAGAATGTCGCGCGTAATCTCGATCAGATAGCTGTCGAGATCTCCGCGATTCCACTCCTTGAATACGTCGTGCATCTCGTCAGGAGACATTCCCAGGAGTTCTTTCATGATCTGGTACGACTCGCAGATCAGCTGCATGTCGCCGTATTCGATCCCGTTGTGCACCATCTTGACGAAGTGACCAGCTCCGTTGTCTCCGACCCAATCGCAACAAGGCGTTCCGTCCTCGACCTTGGCGGCGATGGCCTGAAAGATCGGCTTGATGTGCGGCCAAGCCGCCGCCGATCCACCCGGCATGATCGACGGCCCCAGCAAGGCGCCCTCCTCGCCTCCCGACACACCGGTGCCGATGAACAACAGGCCCTTGTCTTCCAGGGCTTTCGTGCGTCGAATCGTGTCGGGAAAGTGCGAGTTGCCGCCGTCGATGATGATGTCGCCCTTGGCGAGCAGCGGGACCAGTTGGTCAATCAGATCGTCGACCGCCTTTCCGGCCTTGACCATCAGCATCACCCGACGCGGAACTTTCAGCGACTGCACGAGCTCGGGCAGGGAATGGAGACCCACTATCTTCTTGCCCTTGGCGCGTCCGTTGAGGAAATTGACCACCTTGTCGACCGTCCGGTTGTAAACCGCGACCGTGAACCCGCGGCTCTCCATGTTGAGCACCAGGTTTTCGCCCATCACCGCCAGCCCGACGAGTCCAATGTCCGCTTGGTTCTGCATCACGCGTTTCTTCTCCTGTCCGCTTTGTCCTGTATTCGTTTCCGCTCCGGATACCCCCGGCGCACCGCCGACACCGCTCTTTCAGCGTTGAATGCGTGCCGAGCCGCCCTTCGCGAGTGACCGCACCTGTTCGACCGTCGCCATGGTCGTGTCGCCCGGGAAAGTCGTGAGAAGCGCACCGTTCGCCCAGCCGAGCTTCACCGCCTCCTCGGGTGCCTCGCCGGCGAGCAGGCCGTAAATCAGCCCCGCGGCGAAACCGTCGCCGCCACCCACGCGATCGACCACGTCCAGCTCGCACACGGGAGCGGTGTACGTTTGACCGCCGATCCAGGCGACCGCGCTCCAACTGTGACGGCTGGTCGAGTGCACCTCGCGCAAGGTGGTCGCCACCGCCTTGACCTGCGGGTGCTTCGTCACCACCCTGTCGATCATGCTGAAGAACGTCTTGGGATCCAGCGCCGACTTCGCCGCGACTTCGGGGCCCGCGATGCCCAGTCCCTTCTGGAGATCCTCTTCGTTGCCGACCAGCACGTCGACGTGCTCGACGATGCGCGCGATGACGTCGATCGCCTTCCTCTGGCCACCCCAGATGTTCCACAGCTTCTCTCGAAAATTCAGATCGAAGCTCACGATGGCGCCCGCCGCCTTGGCGGCCCTCATGCCCTCGATGATGACCTCGCCGGTGGTCTCGGACAGGGCGGCAAAGATCCCGCCGCTGTGGAACCAACGGATTCCCCCGGACATGATCTGGCTCCAATCGAAATCGCCTGGTTTCAACTGTCCGGCCGCTTCGTTGGCACGGTTGTAGAACACGACGGGCGGCCGAACGCCATGCCCGCGGTCGCTGTAAACGGTGGCCATGTTGGGACCATTGACACCGTTGTGCTTGAACCACTTGTAAAAAGGTCGAACCCCCATGGCGCGCACGCGCTCGGCGATTAGATCCCCGATCGGGTAATCGACCATCGCGCTTGCGATGCCGCTGTTCATGCGAAAGCAGTCCGACAGGTTAGCGGCGACGTTGAACTCGCCGCCACTGACGTGAATATCGCAGCGGGTTGCCTTTCGAAAAGGAATGATCCCCGGGTCGAGGCGATGCACGAGCGCACCGAGGCTCAACAGATCCAGGCCTCCGGGCGGACGAACATTCAAACCGGAACTCATGATCTCTCCTTGGTTGCCAATCGATAAAGTGTTTCACCCGCCTTGGGGACGAGCAACACGCCCTCCTCCTCACGGCCCTGCCACGCCGCCTTGTCTATTTCGCGAAAATCCCGATAGCCGAGATTCACGGCGCGACACTCGGGTTCGCCAATGCCCGTCGCCAACGTGACCTCTATGCGCGGGCGCTCGACGCCGTTTTCGTAAGTCCCTATCCCCTTGACGTGCGTCGAATGCGCAATCACACCGCGCGGGAAATGGGCGAACCTCGGCATCTGTTTCACGAAGTAATCGCGCACGTGATAGCCGATCTGCCGGATGATCGCGCCGTGCACGACGGATATCTCCGAGATGTGCGGGGCGTAAATGATCAGCTCACCCCCGTCGGCGACCACGGGTTCCAACTTGTACGCGCACTTGGCCCCCACCCAAAGCTCGTCGTACATCGCCGGCGCACAAGAAAGCACGCTGCGGTAGGAACGATCCTTGTAGACGATGTGGACCTGGCTCGACAGATCGGATGCCGCGTCCCACGCTTCCTCCGGGGATCCGATGAAGAGCCCCGCCAAGGCCTTTCCTTCGACGACCAGGCTCACACACTTCCGCTCAACCGGCACCAGGGACGCCGCCTTGTCGACGATCGCCCGAACCGGGGTGTACTTGGCGCCGATGATCTCGGGGTTGGTGATGAGGGCCCCCAGCCAATGGAACATGTCTAGGATCTCTTTGCCCGAGATCCCTGGAAACAGGTACTTGTTCCCGCCCGAGAAGCCCACCACTTCGTGCGGAAAGGTCGGTCCGACGATCAACAACAAATCGTAGTTCAGCACAAGCCTGTTGATGGTCACGTCGACGGCCTCGTGCATGCGTCCGCCCGAGATCTCCGTCACCTCGCGCTCGGTGATCGTGCCGATGGACACGAGCTGCGTCGGATCGTCCCAGCGGTGGTTCAAAAACTTCGTGCCGACATACTTGCCACCTGGAGCCCGATCACGGTCGGTGATACCCAGCCGTTGGTTGATGGCCTCGTCGCTCATCGGCGGGTGCGTTCCAAGCGCAATCAGGACGTCGAACGCCGCCGCCTCGCCGGCCATAAGGCCATGCAGCACACGGAACATGAGGTCCATCGGCGCGGTTCGCGTGTGGTCGGGCACAATGGCCAGCACCCGCCGTCCACGAATATTCCACCGGGCGATCTCCGCCGCGCAGAGATCGCGAACAGCCGCCTCGTCCAGGCTGGACCCTTTCTGCCCAACTCCCGTCATTGTGTTCGCGACTTATACTCCCGAGTACGCCGTGAAGCCGCCGTCCACGGGCACCACGATCCCGGTCACGAACTTCGACGCCGGGGACAACAACCACAGCAGGGCGCCGGTCAGGTCGGAAGGAGTGCCGTACCGTCGCATCGGCGTGTGGTCCATGATCTTTTTGCCCCGGGCCGTCGGCGCGCCGGTTTCTTTGTCGATCAACAGGAACCGATTCTGCTCAGTCAGAAAGAATCCTGGCATGATCGCGTTCACGCGAATGTCGGGCGAGTATTCCTCGGCCATGTGAATGGCAAGCCACTGCGTTAGATTGACGATTCCCGCCTTGGCCGCCCCGTAAGCCCCGACCCGGGTCAGTGAGCGATCCGCGCTGACGGACGACACATTCAGGATTGTGCCGGCCTTCTGGTCGGCCATGAACTTGCCAAAGACTTGGGTAGGGATGACGGTCCCGAGGAGATTCAGATTCACGACGTGTTGAAACGCCTCCGCGGGAATATCGAAGAAGCGATGCTCCGGATTGGTGGTGGCCTTCGGATCGTTCCCGCCCGCGCCATTGACCAGGCAGTCCGCGCGACCATATTCCGCGCGGACGATGGCACCGGCGTCCTCGACCGATGCTCGATTCAACACGTCCGCGGTCAACGCCCTGTGTCGCCCCTTTGTGCCCGCGAACGACCGGAGCAGCTGTTCGGCGCGAGCCATGTTCCGGGCCAGAAGGACGACGTTCGCGTTGCACCCGGCCAGTGAACGCGCCATCTCGCTCCCGAGAACACCGGTTCCACCGGTCAGCACCACCGTGTGCCCAGTGAAGTCATAAATTTCGCGCATGGAATCGGACGTCATAGTCATCTCTCCTACCACGTGGCAGGAGGTCCAGCATACGTGTCCGACGCGCCAGGCGGCGGCTCAGCCGCACCCCTCGGCCTCAACATCGGCGCCGAACGCCGTCAGGGTTGCGTCGGCGTCGGCGTCGGCGACTGCCGGCCGCAGGACTTCACGATCTCGTCGGCCTGAGCCTTGGCTCCCGGTTTCACGTCCGGCAACCCGGCAAAACGCTCCATCTCCTTGCGCGCCTCGGCGCAATCCCCTTTCGCCACCAAGGCCTTGCCGAGCTCGTAACGCGCCAGGGGATTCCTCCCGTCGAGCGCCACCGCGGCCCGACACTCCGCGACGGCCCGTGCGGTGTCCTTCTTCTCGATCAGCGTGCGGCAGAGATCGGCGGCGAATGTCCCGTTCTTGGCATCCAGCTTGCGCGCGCGGTCCTGCGCGTCGGCCGCAGCGTCGATGTGTCCGCGACGAAGTTCCACCCGCCCCAGCCGATTCCACGCCAGGGCGAAATCCGGTTTCAACTTGGTGGCCCGGTCGAGCGCTCCCGCCGCACCGTCGTAAGCCCTCTGGTCGGCCAAAATCATGCCCAAGTTCGCCCAACCGAGGGCATCCTTCGGCGCCAACCTGGTCGACTCCTTGAACGCCGCCAGGGCGCCATTCAGATCTCCCTGACGCCGCAGAGCCGCTCCCAGATTCAAGCGATAGGACGGCTCGGTGGGTTTCAACCGCACTGCCTCTCGATAGGCGGCGACCGCGTCGGGCTTGCTTCCGGCTTTGCCTTCGGACTTGCTATCGCTTTTTTCAGTCTGGGCATCGCGCGCGACGCCCAGGTTGAAATACGCCTCGGGGTAGGCCGGTCGAGCCCGCACCGCCGCCTCGAACGCGCGAGCGGCCCCAGCCGCGTCGCCTTGGCCGAGCAACAGCCCGCCCAAGTTGTTGTGCGCTTCCGCGAAATCGGGCTTGCGACCGAGGGCCGATCGGTAGGCGGTCATGGCTCCCGCGGCGTCACCCTTCCTTTCGAGCGCGACACCTTTCAAATAGTGCGGGCGTGCATCCGCGGGATCCGCCTTGATGGCCGCATCGAAAGCCCGCAACGCGCCCGCCGTGTCCCCCTGTTTGAACAGGAGAGATCCCTTTTCCAATAACGCCGTCGCCGGACTGGGCTTGCCGGAATCACCCATCGGGTCGGGCGGACCCAGCATTGCGAGGAACAAAATCAGCGCCCGCGCAAGCGGCGTCAGCAGCGTCAGCATGCCGTTCAGTCTCGCATATCCCGACCCGGCGCGCGTCCGGGGCGTCCCTCCAGGCGTCCCTCCCCGGAGCTTCAGCTCGCCGACTGGGGCAGCGACGCAAGCAGGGCCTCCCGAAGTTGGGTGGTGGTCTTCGCGTCCACGACCTTCTGCCCACTCGCGCGATCGCGCAGGTAGAATGTGTCGACGACGCGGTTCGCCTCGGTGGCGATCTTTGATCGATGAATGTCGAGCCCTTGATCGAACATGGTGCGCGCGATCGTGTACAGCACGCCAGGATAGTCGCCGGTGATGACCTCAATGATGGTGAAGTCCCGGCTACCTTGGTTGTCTATCTTGATCTCCGTGGGAACCTCGGGAACCTTCCACGTCGTTATGGAATCGCTGCGGCTTCGCGCCGAAACCAGCGCTTCCACCTTGACCTTGCCCGAAATCACCATCTCAAGATCCGCGCGGATCTTGGCCCATCGCGCCTCGTCCGTGACCAGGTGCCCGTAATTGTCGCGGACGCGAAAAATATCCAGAGCCTCGGCCCCCTGATCCGCCGTCGACACCCGCGAGTAGATGGCGGCGTCGACGATGTTGATGCGATTCGCATGCAACACACCCGCCACGTCGGCCAGCAGGCCGGGCGTGTCCGCGGCGGCGAGGACCATTTCCGTCGCCTCGATTCGCCTTTGCTGGGAAACCTCGATCGCCGATGCCGCGCCCGACTGCCTCCGGCTTGCCATCAACCTCATGTGCGCCGCCACGCGGGCCGCGGAGTTGTCCACGAAGTAACGATCCGGCAACCCACGAAACAGCTCGCCCGGGCTGGCCCCCCCGGTCTGCTCCGCCAACAACTGGGCCGCGCGTCGCTGGCGGCGCTCCACGATTTCGACACGCTCGGCGCCAAGAAGATCCCCGCCCCGCCGCAATACCGCCAACGTGCGCTGGTACAGCTCGCGAAGCAAGGTCTCCTTCCAGTTGGTCAGATTGTCCGGGGCCACCGAGCTGAGGTCACAGAACATCAGTAAGTAGAGCTCGCGCAGGTTCTCCTCGTCGCCGCACAATTTGGCGAAATCCGCGATCATCTCCAGGTCGTCCAGATCGCGACGCTGCGACATCTGGCCCATCACCAGATGTTGCCGAACCAGAAACTCCGCACGCTGGATGTCCTCCTCGTCGATTCCCAAGCGCAGTGCTATTTTGATGGTCAGGTCGGCGCCGATGTCGCTGTGCGGTTTACCCCACGGTTTGCCGACGTCGTGAAGCAGGGTGCCGATGAACAGGGCCACCGGTCGCTCGACGGCCCGAATCGCCTCCGTCGGCGCGGGGAAGTCGTCCGCCAGATCGCCGCGCGCGACGGCGTGCATGCGCGCGATCGCGTACAGGGCGTGCTGATCGACCGTGTACACGTGATAGATGTCGTGCTGCACCCGGCCCGTCGACGGCTCCCATTCGGGCATCAGCGCGGACATCAGGCCGAGATCATGGACCTCCTCCAGGCGTGTCGGCGTGGAGTGGTCGCTGATGTCGGTGACCAGCTCGACGAAGCGACGCCCGGTGTCGGGGTCCTCCAACAACGCTTCGCGATAACCCAAGCAGATCTCGGAGATGAGCTCGCGCGTGCGCAGTGCCAGCGGCACGTCCAGTTCGATCGCGACCGAGAAGATCCGAACCATTTCGGAGGGCTTGGCGTAGAAGACGCCCTCATCCTTTGGTTCGATCGCCCCATCGCGCAGCACGAAATTGGGATCGTCGCCTCCGCCGCCGCTCACCTTCACCGGCGCCGTCACGCGCCGGTAATCTTCCCGTATGGCCGCCCGTTGTAGCAACCTCTCGGTCTCGCGGCGGACCAGCTTCGCGTGCGCGTGAAACTGATGCATCAACGCCTCGACGGCGGGATGCACGGCCGGGCGAATGTCCCCTTGGGCGACCTTCACGTTGGGACACAGGATGGGCGCCAAAGCCTCCTGCAAAGGGAAGCGGAGCTGATCCTGCCGCCGTCCCGAGGCGGAATGCATCGCGATGCGCACCCTCAACAACCACTCCCGCGCCGACTCGAACGCGATGGCGAGGCGTTCTGTCATCACCCCCAGATCCTGAAGGCGCGTTTGATCCGATGTCCCAAAGCGAGCCACCGCCGCCCACCGTCCCATGCACAGGTCCCGCATGCCCCCCGGACCGTTCTTGAGGTCAGGTTCGAGTAGAAAAATCGTGTCGCCGAACCGACCATGGCGTTTTTTTTGTTCTTCGCGCAGCCGCGCCACGAAATCCTCGGCCGCGGTGGCGGCGACGCGTGCCCGGTAGTCGGCCAGGAATCTCTCAGCGAGCTCCGCGTCCCCTATAAGGAAGCGGGCATCGAGCAAGGCTGTCGCGGCGGCCAGGTCCTGAGCAGGCAGGGACAGAGCTTGGTCGTACGACCGTACCGCGTGCCCGGCATCCACCTTGGCGTCCCAAAGCGGCGGCAGCAAGGCCCGGGCCAGCTCGATAACGGCGCCCCCCGGTTCGTCCGCGCACAGACACAGCAGATCCAGGTCGGAAAACGGTGCCAACTCTCGACGCCCGAATCCCCCCGTCGCCACGAAAGCGACCTTCGCCCCGCACCGTTCGATGAGGGGCCCCGCCAGACGGCAGACGATGTCGTCCATGTCGTCGGACAACGCGCGGGAAAGGAAGATTCCGTCCTTTCCCTCTTTGATTCCGGATGCGGCGCGCTGCCGGGCGGCGGCTACCTGATTGACGACTTCGGTGGGCATGATGTGTTCCCAGTATAGGGGTGATCGGGAAAGACGTTGCGCGAGCCGTTGACGCGCGTCGAACGCTGCGGCACCGTATCGACATGGCCGAGATCGAGCTGGCACCAATTTCTCACCGACTGGACGATGATGAGGTCAAGCTGCTGCGCAAGCGCCTCAAGGATCTGGGAGTCACCGACTTCGATCGCGGTGACGACAGCCATGGCCATACCATCGCCGCCCGCCTGTCCGAGGAAGCGCTGACTGAGTTTCTGGATCGACTGGACGCGCACGATCTGGGGGCGGAGATCTACATCCCCGTGGAATTCGACGGCCGAGTCACCGTCGGCGAATACCGTGTGGCATCGACCCAGGCCCTGATGGATGTCCTCGAAGAAATGAAGGAAGAGCTGGGCGTCGACGAGGAAGACGAGTACGAGGACGAAGAGGAAGACGAGGAGGAAGAAGAGGAAGCGGACGAGGGCACGGTCATCGAAGCCCAGCTGCGCCAGATCTGGCAGTTGGTGGCCGACGGCGCGACCGAGTCGATCGATAAGAACGTCCCCCTGCACCTGCAGACTTGACCCTACGTGCCCCGCCAGTGCTGGCGCGCGCTCGTATCCCGTGTGTGCCGGCACTTCGCGGAACCTCCAGAATCGACGCGGAGTACCGATAGGCCTCATATCGTGTGCCCTTCGCCGTCTGCCGACCCATCTGAGCCCCACAACTTGCTAGGACGTGCCGCATCGATCGGCCGTTACTTGGTGCTCGGGCTGGTGGGAAAAGGCGCGATGGGCGAGGTATATGCCGCCTACGATCCCGAGTTGGATCGCAAGGTGGCGATCAAGCTGCTGCGTGTGCGGGGCGGCCATGACGGCGCCAGTGAAGGGCGTATTCGGCTTATGCGCGAGGCACAGGCAATCGCCAAGCTGTCCCATCCGAACGTGGTGATGGTGCATGACGTAGGAACCTTCCAAGACGATGTGTTCATCGCCATGCAGTTTGTCGACGGCCACACGATTGGGTACTGGATTCACGCCCAGCCCCGGGCGTGGCCCGACGTTTTGAAAGTCTTCGCGGATGCCGGGCGCGGCCTAGCCGCTGCGCACCAAGAGGCTCTGATTCATCGCGACTTCAAGCCCGAAAATGTGATGATCAGCTCCGACGGACACGTACGGGTCATGGACTTCGGGCTGGCGCGAAAACTGGCCAAGGGAGACCCAACGTCGGCCCCCACCCAGGGTGTCGTGCCCATGACGGTGCCCGAGACGGCTGCCGACTTCGATCCAGAGTCGACGCGAGACGTGCGTGTGGCGACCGTACCGGCCAACTCGATGTCTGGCGCGCCGAGCGAGGCTCTCAAGATGCGGATCACGCAGACCGGAGACATGGTGGGAACGCCGGCGTACATGTCCCCCGAGCAATTCCAAGGGCTGCCGATCGACGCACGCACGGATCAGTTCAGCTTCTGCGTGGCGCTCTATGAAGCGCTCTACGGCGAACGTCCGTTCTCCGGGAGCTCCGTCGCCGAGCTGACGCGGAACGTGATCAGCGGGCACGTTCGTCCGACACCGGTGTCGGACAGCAAAGTGCCATCCTGGGTGCACAAAATCTTGCTGCGAGGGCTGCGGGTGAACGTGGAGGAGCGATGGCCGTCCATGGAGATCCTGGTGGCCGAGCTGGAAAAGAACCGGACAGGGGCATCTCGACGCCGATTCGCCGCGGGGGCATCCGCGAAACTGGCCGGGGTCTGGGAGGCGCCGATTCGGGGGCGCGGTGTCGAGACCGCGACGAAGACTGAGATCCGACGTGCCTTCCTCGCGACCGGTAAGAAATACGCGGCGGCGGCGTTCGAAAAGACAAGCCTGATTCTCGACCACTACGCCAAGGCCTGGTCCGAGATGTACACGGATGCTTGCGAGGCGACGCATGTGCGAGGCGAGCAGTCCGCCGAGGTCCTGGACCTGCGCATGGCCGCCCTGCACGAAGGTCTCGACAGCTTGAGGGCGTTGTCACGGGCCTTTCGCCAGGCGAACGCGGAGGTCGTCGAAAATGCCGTTAACGCGGCGGTGGCGCTCGGCGGCGTCGAACGCTGCGCCGACGTCAAGGTGCTGCGTGCCGTGGTCAAGCCGCCCGAGGACCCGACAACCCGTGCCGCGGTCGACCGGCTGCGGACACAACTGGCCGAGGTCCGCGTGCTCTGCCGCGTCGGCCGTCTCACGGATGGCCTCAAATCGATCGTTGCCCTCGAACAGGACGTGCGCGGCACCGGCTATGGACCTCTGCTGGCTGAAACGTTGTTCGAGCTCGGGAACCTGCACATCGAACGACGAGACGCGACCGCGGCGTCGATCGCATTCGAGGAGGCCGTCTGGACCGCGGAGCTGTCTCGTCACCACGAGGTGGCGGCCAAAGCCGCCGCTCAGCTCGTCTTTGCGGTGGGGGATGCCCAGCTCCGATTCGACGCGGGCGAAATTTGGGCTCGGTACGCCGACACCATCTTGCGGCGAATAGGAGGACACGAGTACCTGTGGGGATGGCTTTTCAACAACCGCGGCGCCATGCGGGAGAGGCAGGGACGGCTGGCCGAGGCTCTCGAGGACGCGCAGCGAGCCGTGACGGTCAAAGAGAAAGTTTACGGCCAGGATAGCCCGGACGTAGGAATGTCGCTGAGCAACGTCGCCATCCTCCTTGAGCAACTGGGACAGGCGGAGGCGGCGGTTCCTCACATCGAGCGCGCTGTCAAGGCGTTGGAGGCGGGCCTTGGACCAGAACATCCCCGAACCGCCATTCTGCTGTCGAACTATGGCGATATCCTGAACCGGCTCGGGCGTTTCGAAGATGCTCGCGAAATGTCCCGCCGGGCGCTCGCGATCTTCGAGGAGGAAACCGCACCCGATGGCGCGACGATTTCCTATCCTCTGACAGCCCTTGGGCTTGGCTACCTGGGCGACAACATGGCCGAGCAGGCGCTGCCGATCTTACAGCGGGCGGCCGAGATCCGAGAGGGCGGGAAGGACAGATCCTCGTCCTTGGGCGAGGTTCACTTTGCACTCGCACGCGCTCTGCGCCAGATCGGTCGAGACGTCGCTCGGGCCAAGGCACTGGCACTGCGAGCACGTGCCGAATACGCCCAGGAATTGCCCAGCCCCGCAACCGCGAGAGCACTCGAACAGATCGCCGTCTGGCTCGCGGACAACGACGGCGGCGGTGCGCACGGCCGTCAGCTGGATATCCACACGTAACGCGCCTTCGGCGCTCGCGGGAGGGCTAGCCCTCCCGCGGACCCACCCGCTTGACGACGACGCCGGTGCGGCGAAGCCGCACCTCCCGGTCCTTGGAAAAGCTACCGCGATCGCCATTCGGAGACCTTGGTTCATTCGTTCACATTTCGTCCGGGTCAGGCATCCAGTCCCTGCCGGGTCCTTCGTGACAGACAGGCCTGCTGGAGTTCCGACGTACGGTGGATCCAACTGACCAGAGACGGCGCAAGACGCCGACGTCCTTTACTACGCCCTCATGAAGATATGTGGCGCGAGGTCGTCCCTGTAGACCGCGCGCATCTCGACACGCCGTTCGAGGTCGCGGATGATTTGGGTGCCCACGTCGATGCCATAGAGCTCATTGATGTTGTGAATCCCCCCGGGGGCAAAGACGTTGATCTCCAGGATCTTGTCTCCGACCAGATCCACGCCCACGAAGTACAAGCCGTCCGCCACCAAGCGCGGTCGCAGCAGATCACAGATGCGCATCTCCGCGTCGGTGAACTCGCTGCGTTTGCGAACGCCGCCCACGTGCATGTTGTTGCGAATGTCGTCCTTCGGACGCATGCGGCGGTAGGCGGCCACGACGCCCCCAACACTGCACACCGCTCCGCCCACCAACAGAACGCGTTTGTCCCCCTTGGCCACGGCCGGAAGGAATTCCTGAACGATGACGTATCCGTCTCGCCGGACCGTCGAGACTATTTGCGCGACATTCGCCGTTTGCCCCCGCCCCAGATAGAAAACGTTCTGGCCTCCAAAACCCGACAGAGGCTTGATGATGGCGGGCCCGTCCAGGTCGCGCAGAAAAGCACGCACCCTTTCGAGCGAACGCGTGACCAGCGTCCTTGGTCGCAACTCCACGGGAAAACCCGCCAGATACATCTTCGAACCGGAACGGGTCAGTCCGTCGGGATCGTTCACGACCATCACGCCCGCCCGTCGCAACCGTCGGCCAAAATCGATCGCCGGATTGAAGCTGACCCGATCGCCTTCGTCGCGTTTTCCCGAATTCGGGTTGTTGCGCAGAAAAACCACGTCGAAATCGTTCAAACGGGCGCTCTGCCGGACGGCCTGCGGCGATGTCAGGGCCTTGATGTACGACGAGGTGTCTCGCACGCGACCAGGACGCGGGCGCACCACCTCGCCCTGAACGTCGCCGTCGTCACCCTGCCCCTGCGACAACGCGTCCACCGACACGAAGACCACGTCGTGCCCGCGGCGGAAGGCGGAAAACGCCAAGTGCGCGGTCGTATAGGTCGGGCGCTGCGTCCGAACGGCGTTCACGACAAAACAGAGCCGCATGGTGAAGCGGGCGCAGTATAGCTGTATTTTCTCTGCCCTTTGGTAAAGTTCCCTGGATGTCCAGCAACACCCTGCGGGGAATCGGCCAGGAGGGCGACGGCGAGGGCGATGGCCGCGACGCCTCGGGCCCCGAGGGAAGTGGCCGGGCAGCGGAAAATGCCGGCGGACCGCGCGGTGGGGAAGCGGCGGACGGCGAGGCCAAACCGGACTCCGCGGGTCATGGCGGCGATCGCGCCAGTTCGTCGGCGGAAGCCCACATGGCTCGAACGCTGGACGCCCCGGTTCCCGGGACGCGATCCCTTGATGCCAGCGTCCCTGACGTTCAGCCTTCGCTCGACGCGAAGATTCCCGCCTTGGCCGCCACGCTGATGGGGGTTACGGCGGCGTCATTGGGGGTTGCATCCCAGTTGCCGGGGGTCGCGGCGCTGTCAAACTCGGCGGGCGGACGCGACAAGGGAACTGTTCATGGACGCGACATTCATCTGCCGGTGGAGGCGCAGCGCGTGGCGGGCGTGCGGGCAGTCACCGGAATCGTTGTGGGCGACGGCGGTGCCACACCAGAACTCATCGACCGTTCCGAGCCAACGCTGGCCGACCCCGTCAGGACGGCGGCCAGCGCCCAGGCTACCTTCGACCACCCGCTCGGCCACCAGGCGGATCTGAACGGCCACGCGCCCTGGTACGAGCAGGAACCGGTGGGAGCGCACGTCTACGAGGAGGAGAAACCCAGCTTTCTCGGCCGAGCCGCCATCGGAGTCGCCGTTGCGGCCGGTGTCTCGGTCGTGTTGTTCGCGATCGTCCGCCTGTACGCGCAGAACGGCGCCAGCGACGAGCCGGAGACCCCGCGCTCCCCGCTTTCCTACAAGTCGGCGGCGTTGCCGGCGCCTCTTCCAACCGCCGCCTCCGCGCAACCAGTCCGCGAGTCGACGACTGGCACCGCACCACCGTCGGCGGTCGATGAGACCCACACCATCGCAAATCCGCCGACACCGGTGAACGTTCCGCGCGCCGAGGCGAGTGCGTCCCCGGGAAATCACGCGACGGCTCCCACTCGGGCACGCCCCCCCGCGCGAGGGGGCATTCTCCCGCAGGCGACCGGCCCGACGTCCCACGCCCCCTCCGCGCCTCGTTCCGGTTCGTCCACGCAATGGCCGTCTCCCAACACCACACCGGCCCTTCCCGCGACGGCGCCTCCCCCCATAATGCCCACGCTCCAGACGGCGAACGCCGCGTCCGCGATGCCGAAATCGCCCTTGGAGGCACCTACGCCATCCGTGCCGGTTCGGGCCGCGAGTCCGCGCGCCAAGCCGATCTACGATCCCGATTCCACGCTGCCACTCAACGTCGAGTAGCACGGGGCTCGGCGAAGGCACGGCGCGCGGCATTCGCGCAAAGGAGAGGTCTTCACGAAAGCTGCTTGCCGTGGTCAGGTGGTCGTGATACCCCTACAAAACATTATGAAAATCGCGCCGGATCAGATCGACTCCGACGCCGCGAAAGTCGTTCAGAGACTCCGACGCTACGACCACACGGCTTACCTTGTTGGCGGTTGCGTGCGAGACCTCCTGTTGGGGGGCAAGCCGAAAGACTTCGACGTCGTCACTAGTGCCACCCCGCAGGAGATAAAGCGTATCTTCAAGAATTGCCGCATCATCGGGCGGCGATTCCGGCTGGCTCACGTCTTCTTCGGCTCGAAGATCGTGGAGACGTCGACCTTCCGGGCCAACCCGCGCGAGGTCGAGGAAGACGACGGTGACGCCGGAGCCGAACCGGAAAGCGCCGACCTGATGATTCGCCGAGACAACGTCTTTGGTACGCCTGAAGAGGACGCCCGGCGGCGCGATTTCACCATCAACGGGCTTTTCTACGACATCGAAAACGACAAGGTCATCGATCATGTCGCGGGGATGGCCGATCTCGAGGCGCGCCTCGTTCGCACGATCGGCGATCCCGACATCCGATTGCGCGAAGATCCGGTGCGGATCCTACGCGCGATCAAGTTCGCGGCCCGATGCGATTTGAGCATCGAATCCGAGACCCACCGCCGCATGATGGAGCACCGCCAGGAAATTACCAAGTGCGCGCCCGCGCGCGTGTCCGAAGAGTTCTATAGGTTGCTACGCGCGGGCGCCGCCCGCCGCTCCATGGAGCTGTTGGTCGGAACCGAGCTGCTGGATATTTTGGTCCCCGAGCTCGCGCGCGCGTTGCGCGGTGACGACGCCGACAGCGAAACCAATCTGCGAAGGACGCGCCTGTGGGCATATCTGGCGGCGCTCGACCGACAGGTGACCCGCCGGCCCACCGCCCCATCCAACGCGCTGATTCTGGCGGTGCTGACACTTCCTCCGTTGCGAGACATTCTGGATCCCGACAGCACGGCCGTGCGGGACGTGGGCCCCATCGTCGCCCAGGCCATCCAGCCCGTCATGGAACGCGTGAAGGCGTCGCGGCGGGACGCCGAATTGACCCGACAGATGTTGCTGGCGCTGCGGTACGTTCTACCTTCGCGGCGCCCGAACCGTCGTCGGCCACGCTTGGCGGGCCGCGATTTTCTCGACGATGCGCTTCGGCTGGCCGAACTGGTGTCCGATGCCGAGACCGTCGACGCGATGGTCGCCGGCAGACCGATTATCGACCTGGGCGTTGCCGCCGATGCGTCCCGCGAGGCGGCGGGCACCATCGAAGCCTCGGTGGAACGGGACGCTCCGCCGAGCGCGCAGTCCGACGACGATCTGCCGCCCGAGCTGGAATCCACGCTGGATCGCGATCGAGACAGACGCCGGCGAAACCGCGGTCGGGGTGACAATCGGCGGCCCGACGAACCTCGGCACGCCCGCCCGGACGACGAGGCTGGACAGCCACCGAACGCCCGCCCTCCCCAGTATCCGACTCCCCCGATCGCGGCCGCGTCCTTGGCGGGAGGTCCGGCACCTGTGTCGATCTCCCTGACCACCTTGCAGGCGGCGCTCCCGGCCCCGCTCATGTCGGACCGACCCCCCTTCTTGGGACGGGGAATGTTCGGTGGACCGTGGGCGTCGGCCTTCGATTAGCGGCTTCGCCGCCGCAAGGGGCCTGGGAAGGCCCCCTGCGAGACCCCCTCGGAGTCTCGACGGCGAGGCCGGTCCAGCAAGCTGGACCTCCCCCTGCTTGGATTGGCTACTCGATCGCCTGAGATGAAGACTTGTCTCATTCGCCAACATTTCGATCGGGCGG
Source organism: Pseudomonadota bacterium (assembly GCA_017881245.1). Taxonomy (GTDB): domain Bacteria; phylum Myxococcota_A; class Polyangia; order Fen-1088; family Fen-1088; genus FEN-1088. Next base: position 15,385 of record JADGRC010000224.1, on the reverse strand, counting down.
CTTCGTCGCCCAAGGCTGACACGATCAAAGCTGATAGCGCGTCGGATCAGGAACGCCCGCGCCCAAGAAGCCCCGCCGTCGCAGGTGACACGCGTCGCAAGCTCCACACGCTGCGCCGTCGGCCGCCGGATCGTAACAGGAGTGCGTGAGACCGTAGTCCACGCCCAACGTGGTCCCCGCTCGAATGATGTCGACCTTGGACATGCGGATCAGAGGCGCCACGAGCTTCACGGGGTGGCCCTCCGCCCCGGCCCGGGTACCGCGGCGGGCGACTTCTTGCATGGCCGCCAGCCATTCGGGGCGACAGTCCGGATAGCCCGACGAATCCAGAACGTTCACGCCGATAACGATCTCGCGCGCCCCGGAGATCTCGGCGATGGCCAAGGCATAAGCGATGAAGATCGTGTTTCGCGCCGGGACATACGTGATAGGAATTCCGTGCCCAATGTCGTGATCCGTCCGGCCCTTGGGTACGGCAACATCGGCCGTCAGGGCGGAACCACCGATGCTCCCCATGTCGATGTCTATGGTGCGCATCGATTCGACTCCGATTGCCCTGGCCACCGCCGCGGCCGCGTTAAGCTCCACGGCGTGACGTTGCCCGTATCGAAAACACAAGGCGTGACAACGTCGCCCGGCGGCCTTGGTCATGGCCAGCGCGGTCGCCGAGTCGAGGCCCCCGGACAGCAAGACGATCGCATCGGTGGCGATTTCCATGCGCGGTAGCATTAGCATAACGGACGCCGAACGGGCCGGGGCCATCGAACCGTTCAAAGACGCGGCGCTGTACGATTGGGAGTATCGCCACCGTCGGCAGGACGTGGCTTTTTACCGAATGCTGGCGAATGAACGACCTGGACCGATCCTTGATCTGGGGTGTGGCACCGGTAGGTTGACGCTGCCCCTGGCGCGCGACGGTCATCATGTCGTCGGGCTGGACGCTGCTCCCGCCATGCTGGCCCGCGCGAGGATGCGCCTCCGTCGAGCGTCCCGAATCGTCTCGGGCCGATGCCTCCTCGTGCGGGCTGACTTGCGTGCCCTCCCGCTCGTCGGATATTTTCCTCTGGCCATCGCGGCTTTTCACACGGTCCAGCATCTCGTCGACGATCGCGATCTAGTTTCTCTGTTTCGGAATGTGCGACGCCTGATCGAACCCGACGGTTGGTTCGCTTTCGATGTGTTCTTTCCCGACCCCCGCTGGCTGGCACGGCCATCCAACCGCGAGTTCGACCGAACCACTTTCCGCCACCCAACCACGGGACAAAGGCTGGCGTATACGGCGGCACACCGACTGGACGAGACCAGACGCGCGCTGCACATGATGTTTCGCTATCGACCGGTCGGCGATGACGGGTTGTCCATCGGTCGTAGTCGTACCGTTCGGCTTTGCCACCGGCAGCTTCCGCCTCGCGATGTCAAGGCGTTGTTGCGGCGCTCGGGCCTGAAAATACTGGCTCGATGGGGTGGCTTCAATGGGGAACCCCTGACCGAGGATCGGGACGCCCTTGGAAGCGCCCGGCCCAGCGAGCAACACGTCTACCTGACCGGCCCCGGGCGCCCCCTTGGCGGCAGGCCACGCGGCAGACGCGGCGGCGGATGAGGACCATCGTCTTCGTCCGTGCATCCCATGCCGTTCGATCGGAACACCTTCATCGACAGGCAGCGTTCTTATAGGCCCGCTCCGACGGAGACCGACGGTTTGCGAGCGGGATTTCGCTTGACACCCCGGTGCCCCCCGATACGATTCGAACGGTTTCGGGCTTCGCGTTTAACCTTTCCGACGGAGGGCTGCGAATGGCTGAGAAAGTGGAAAAGCTGGGTGTCAACCGTGACAAGGACTTTATGTACTACGTCAAGGACGGGGCGGTCTGGAGGGTCCAGCGCAAGCAGCCGGGAGTTCCCAAGGGTCGACCCGAGAAGGTGGCCGACGGGACGTTTCAGATGGATACCGACTTCATCTACTTCGTGGACAAGGACGGCGATGTGTCGCGGGCCAAACGGGCGGTCGGCGGGCAAAAGCGCAAGAAGGCCCCCGGGCGCGCAAAGCCGAAGTCCGCGCCCAAAAGGGGTGGAGCGAGTAGCGCCAAGAAACCAGTCAAGGCCAAGAGCGTCGGCAAGGCAGCCGCAAACAAGGCGGGCAAGGCCAAGGGTACATCTAAGTCGGCCAAGGGCAGTTCCAAGTCAGCCAAGGGCGGCAAGGCCAAGGGCGGTCAGAAAAAAGGCGGCAAGAAGAAGAAACGCTGAAGCGTAACCTGACGCCTGCGCGACGGGCACTGGCTACTCATACAAGGGCCGATTCGACGCTCGCCGTCGGTCGGCCTTTGTCCATTTCAAGCCGATCGCGCGCTCCCTCAGCGGCGCTTGCGCGTCCCGGGGTTGCGGCGGCCGGGCGACGGTGACGGTGACGCCGCAGCGGGTTCTGGCGCAACGGCCGCTGCCTCAAGTTCCGGCCGCTTGACGTATCCGAACTCATAGAGGATGTAGCCGATCCCAAGCAGCGTCACGATCGACATCCACGTGTATTGCTCATCCAGCCAGGTCGGCATGACCCGCAGGCGCGCCCAGGGAAACCCGTCGGGCAGGTACTGGGTGGGCGCCCAGTCGATGAATACCGTCGCGGCAGTCACCGCCAGCAGAGCCAGGCCCACCTCCTTGCGCTTCTCCCAGAGCAGTGCCGGAACAATCAGGAATGAGTAGTAGTAGCAGGTCAATTCCGGGACGACGGCGATCATGATCGAGGCGAGCGCGGCCGCTTCCCAGGGCAGCATCCCGCGGGTGGCCCGATACAGAAACGCCGCGAACGCCAACACGCCCAGGATGTAAGACCATTTGCGGTGATGGAAGGTCCGCAGCCGCGCGTCCTTCCAATCCTTCCACGGATCCTCAAGCCGGTCCGTCTTCAGGAAACGCCCCGCCTCCCTTTCCTTGTAGGTGATGACGGTCCGCCAGCCCATGTAGTTCGTCAGCGGTGTCGACGTGTGTTTCTTGCTGTTCTGCACGAACGTTCGGTACCCCTCGACGCCGTTGCTGGTGACAAGACTCACCGGCACCAGCGTGGCCACCGCCAACACGCCGCCGAGAATGACCACCAGGGGGGCGCGGTCTACCTTTCGGAACAGCGCGGGCAGCTCCAGCGGCGGCAGACGCCCCCACCACTTGCGCCCCTTCGTTTGGTCGAGCAATTGCTGAACGACCAGGAAAATGGGCCCAAGGAACATGAACCCGGGGAACACCCGCAACAGCGCCGAATACGCCACCAGGTACCCTCCGACCAGCGGCTTGCCCTTCTTGATCAAGCAGACGCCCACCGTCATGTGGAACAACCAGTCCCATCGCAGATACGACCCACCGGTCCAGTAGAACCGCGATGGAAAATTGGTTCCGAAGACAGCCAGCGCCACGCACAACACCTGCCAACCGAAGGCCCACCAGATCATCGCGACCATGCCCAGGATCAACACGGGATCGATCCGCGTCAGAAACCACATCTGCGAATCGCTGGCCGGCGCCAAGTTCGCCAGCCAGGATCCCAGGATGTTCCAGACCGGCGTCGCGTTGTATCCGTGATCCGTCGTCACCTCCTCCCACCGCTTGACTCCGTGCCGGCTGCGGAAGAACGCGATGTCCTTCTTGAACGACTCCCAACGCGCCGGCGTGAAGTGCTTCTTGCAGTGATCGGGATTCGCCAGAATCTCGGTTGTGCCACCGAGAACGTTGGTCTTCAAATCCATGATCTTCCGGAGCTCGACCTTTCGGCGCAGCGTCGGTTCCTCCGAATCCGCTACACAAGAGCACTCGTACAACAGATCGTACGACAGCTCCTTGAAGTACTTGGAACCCACGTAGTAGTGATACGAGTCCCAGTAGTGAACGTAGTTCCCGAAGTGGAACGCGCCGAAATTCCAGTACGCGAGGAACGACATGATCCCGACCAGCACCAACAACTGGCGGCGTACGGCGGCGGCAGGCGAATACGGCGCCGGGGCCGGCGTCTCAACCGCGGGACCGCGACGGCGGGCTTTCAAGCGACGCAAAAGCCATCGCAGCGGCGTGACCAATCGGGGAAATACGGGGTTGACCAGCAGCGTAAACTCGCAGGACAGGTAGAGAACCAAAATCGCGGACCACCGCGGAACCCACGTCGTCCCATAGAGAAGCACGAGCGCGAAGGCGACATGGATCGCGAGCGACGCGATGGCGATCGTGCGGGGCAGGTCCGATGAAACCGCGAAATCCTTGCCGGTACGCGCGGTCCAATAGCCCCAGGCCAGGAGAAGCAGCGCGAACAGCGCGATGCCCATCTCGGTGCGGGCACTCGCATGGTCCTCCCACCAATCGAACTTGTACCAGGGACGGACTACCACCGGCGCAAGCGGCGCCTGCACCTGGCGCATCGCGGGTGGGAAGGGAATCGGCGTTTGGCAATAGGCGGCGAACTCGGATATCGAATAAAATCCATCGCCCACGCCCTCGCCGATGCGCAAATAGCGCACCGTCATCGGCGGAATCTGCACAGCGCGGGCTCGCAGCCCGTGACCACGATCGGACGCGTTTTCAATCTCGACAACCAACTTGAAACTGCCCTGCGTCCCGTCCGGCGAGCCGAGAATCTTGTAGGTATCGTTCGCGTCGGCCTGAACGTACAACGCCTTGATGGGCGTGGGCTGACCGAGATCGTAGGTCAGAGATCCCGCGCCGGTTTCCAACACCACGCCGACCGGGGCGTCCCACTGTGCGCCTTCCGGTCCAAGCGCACCGTCGGTCACCAACCCAGCGTCCCCCCGCAGATCCTGCCACTGCCAGGGCCGCTTTCCGGCCAGCAGGTTGTCGGTCGTGCATGCGGCGTTCGTTTGGGAACTCGATAGCCCCTGTGCCCGAACGGGCGTCGTACCCAGCCAGGCGCAAAGCGCCAAGATTCCCCCTGCCAGGCCGGCAACACGGCGTGAAAACATGGGCCTGAGACTATCAGCAAGCGTCGGGGGAATGAATGGGGACAGCACCTTCGGGTATCCTTCCGGGCGATGTATGCGCCGTCACACCCCCGTGCCCCGCAGGAGAATGAGTGGGCGGCGTTGCGTGCGGCCGTCAATAATGTCTTCCGCCCCGCGGGGGGGGATTTGACGGCCGAGACGCCGCTGCTGTTCGATCCGACCAATCGCGACCACCTGCGCGTGATCGTCGATTCGGCTCCCTCAACCGAGGCGACGGCGGACGCTTCGGGGGACCCTCGGCTCTCTCGGTTCCCTCGGTTCCCTCGAATTTTGGCCCACGCGGGGTCGGTCGCACGGGACGCCATGGTTCTGCGGCGGCGAATACGAGTCACGTGCATCGGGGCGGTCTTCACCGTTCCAGACGCCCGCGGGCAGGGTCTGGCGTCGCGGCTCTTGGCCGATGTTTTGGCGCGGGCGCGCCCCACCGCGGATCTGGTGATGGCTTCGGGGGACGGGGGCCTGTACCGCCGCCAGGGTTTAGATGCCGTGCCGCCGCTCGCGCGTTTCCGCCTACCCGAGCGCTCGGATGGGGGGGCCGTTTCCACCTTGGAAATTCGTGACGCAACAGCCGCCGATCTGCGCGCGATGGGGGCGCTGTACGATGCCGAAGATGTCCACTTCGTCCGCTCGGACGCGGATTGGGAACGCCTGTGGGCGGCGGGCCGCCTGGTCGACACCCGGGCCCGGTTTTCCATTGTCACGAGGGGTGGACAGGTCGTCGCCTACCTGTGCGCGCAAGAGGGGGAGCGACGCGGCGACGGATCGGAGCGGCCGCGCCGCATTATGGAGTTCGCCGGCGACCGCGATACCATCCTTGACGCAGCGCCCGCACTCGGCGAGGAACTCTTGGTCCCCTCATATGACACGTCGACCATCGCTCTGTGCGAGCGCAGGGGTTGGAGCCAATCCAATCGGCAGTTCCCGATCACGGGGTTGGCCCTGACGCCCGACGTTCTGGTGATCCCCTGGTACGGACTGAACTACCTGTGATGCCGTGAAGGAACATCGATGAGTCCGACAATCGCGATCGTCGTGACCGTGGTGATCGTCCTGGCCAACGGCTTCTTCGTGGCGGCCGAGTTCGCGATGGTGAAGCTGCGTCCCACGCGACTGGAACAGCTGGCGAACCAGGGCCGGCGCCGCGCCCGCTTGCTAAGCGGAATGAGTAAACGCATCAACGACTACCTGTCCGCGAGCCAGCTCGGCATCACGGTGGCGTCCCTGTCGCTCGGCTGGCTGGGCGAGCCCGCCATCGCGAAGCTCCTGATCCCGGTGTTCCACGGCAGATTGAAAGTGCATCCGGCCACGCTTCACACGATCGCCGCCGCCATCAGCCTGGCGGTCATCACGTTCTTGCACACAGTGTTGGGAGAATTGGTGCCGAAGGCGCTGGCCATCCGCCTGACCGAGCCCGTGGCCCTGTGGTCGGCGGTGCCGTTTCGAATTTTCTATTTGATAACGACACCGCTGACCTGGGCGCTGCGAACCAGCTCTTCGCTGATCTTGAAAATCCTACGCTTGCCCCCCACGTCCGAGGCGGAGCTGGTCCATTCCCCGGACGAGGTCCGCCTGGTTCTGCAACACGTGCAGCTCGACCCGGGCGCGCGGCGACTGATCGACCGCGTCTTCGACTACGCCCATCGGGTCGCCCGCCACGTGATGATTCTGCGGCGGGACGTGGTGGTGCTGATCGCGGGGCGGCCGTTCGACGACAACCTGCGCATCGCGCTCGCGAATCAGTACACGCGCTATCCGCTGGTCGACCCGGACACCGACCGGGTCGTCGGGTACGTTCACCTGAAGGACATCGTCACGGCGCTGGCATCCGGACAGCGACCGGACCGCATGCGCGAGCTCGTCCGCGAGCCCATCTACGCGTCGGAGGAGACCAGCCTGGAATGGCTGCGCCGCGAGTTCCAGCGGCGGCGCGTGCATATCGCCATCATCCTTGGCCCCGGGCACGCGTTCACGGGCATCGTCACGTTGGAGGATCTGCTGGAGGAATTCGTCGGCGAGATTCAGGACGAGCAGGACCAAGAAGAAATTCCGCCGTTCAACTGGGTCGCCGACGGCGTGTTCGAGGCCGACGGTCGCCTGACCCTGGATGTCGCGAAGCGCGAACTGGGATTGAGCCTGCCGCCGTTGCCCCCCGACGTCGAAACCTTGGGGGGCTACATCCTGACCTTGCTGGCGGAGGTCCCCGTGCCCGGCGACACAGTCGAGGCCGGCGGTTTCCGGTTCAGCGTCCTCGAAGTGCGCGACCGCCGCATCCGCAGGTTGCGCGGCGAAGGGATCGCGGCGCCGGCGGTGGAGACGGACGCGACGTAGGGTGGGAATTCGGAGGGGACAGGTCCAAGCAGGCAAGCCAACGGGTCTCGATCACGGAGGCGCGCAGATCGCTGCGCTCGCTGGTGCGGGAAGCACAGCAAGGGACCCCGATTGACATCACGAATCGTGGCTCGCCTGGTGAAGCCGGCGAACCATGCGGCGAGATGTAAACTTGGCTAGACAAGCTGCACCGGGCGCGGGCTCATCGGGTGGCGGACTCGTTCAAAGAACAGGTGCCCCCGTCAACGTTGGAAGCGTTGACGGGGAGCGGAATACCCAAGCAGGCGAACGTGACTCGTCTGACCAGTTAGGCGATCCGACGAAGTGCCCAGGGACAGAATCGAACTGTCCACACAGGGATTTTCAGTCCCTTGCTCTACCAACTGAGCTACCTGGGCTTGTGAGCGATTGGGGCAGTGTGTATCAGAAAAACCGCCCGAGGTCAGCACCACACTGGCGGAGCAAGCATGTTGTGCTTATCGGTTCGCGTACGGGCGAATCTACATGTTGTATTTGAACAACATCGGCCGGCTCACCCCCGACAGGTCGAACAGGAACCCGAACTGGAAGTTCACCAGTCCGTCGTTGGCGTCGATCAAGCCGCGCGGTGGGTTGGGGAAAGGTTGGGCTTCGCGGAAGGCCTGAATAGCTTCGTCGTCGAGAAACTCGAGACCACAGGGCGAATCCAGCGCCACGTTGGCCAGGTGGCCATCCGGCTTCAACTGAACACGGACCATGGTTAGACGATTCTCGTGGCCGTAGATGGCGCCCGTGGGATCGCGGCGGTGGTAGACCTCGTCGGGGTGCCAGTGCTCCTGGACCTGCCTCTTCACGCGGTTGAAGAACGATGCGAATCGCCATTTCTTGGAATTGAGCGCCGTCTCGTCACCATCGTCGATGTCCTTCAGCGCGTCCTGCGTTCCCGATCCGATTGCACGCGCCAGTTGAGCGGCGGACGGCATTAGAGACAACCGCCCCCCAGGCGCTCCTTCGCTGCCGATGCGCATCTGCGGTTTCCCCAGCCGCGGCGTGGTTCCGTCGGCGGTCGGCGCCTCGTTATCGGGGGAACCATTTTCCTCGCCGGGGTTTTGCGGCGCCTCGCCGGGCGTCGGGTTCTGGCCCGGACCAGGCGCGGCGTGTGGAATACGCATCGCCAGGGGCGGTGATGGCGTCGGCGGCGTTGGGGTGGCCGATGGTGGAGTCTCCGTCTTCGATTCCGTCGCGGTGCCCGCCGCGTCTCCCTGCCGCGCCTCGGGGTCGAACTTCCCATAGCGTTTCGTTTCGCGCTCGACGGTGGTGTCGTGCTCGGACGCGAACTTCGCGCTGTCGGGCCGGCGTTCTTCGCGCGGCGCGGGCACGTCGACGACCTGTCCGGGCGCCTTGATCGAATCGACCTCTTTTTTGACCTCTTCTGCCTTGCGCTGTTCGTCCTGACGTTCCATGTCGGCCAGGATCCGACTGGCCACCTCATCGTCCATCATGCCGACATCGATGGACTCGGGCTCTTTCGATGCGGCCAGACGGGCCTGCAAATCCGCATCACGCGGCGCGAACATGTACAGCCCAATCCCCGCCAAGAGCGCCAGCTCCGCATGGACCACGAGCGCGACGATCACGAATCGCGAAAGGCGCGCCACCCGGCGTTCCGACCTGGGACTCGTCTTCTTGCCGGGGGGATGTTGCTGTATGCCCACCGTCAACCTCGATCATTTAGTGTAGCGGCGAGACGCTAATTTGCCCGAGAAATTTCGCCCAGCCTCGGCCCCGCCCTCGTCTCAGGCGATCCAATAGCCAATCCAAGCAAGGGGAGGTCCAGCTTTGCTGGACCGGCCTGGCCGTCGAGCAACTCCGTGGGGGTTTCGCAGGGGGCCTTCCCAGGCCCCTTGCGGCCGCCCTAGCGGATGACCGGATTCGAGAAGGTGATGGGAAGGTTCACCGGCTGCGGCCGCGCGCCGGCGGGATCGCCCATCGGGGGAAATGGTGACGCCTTGCGAACCGCTTCGAGCGCGGCCTGATCAAACTCCGCGAATCCCGACGACTTGACCACGTGCACGCCGTCGCGGAGCTTCCCATCGGGAAGCACCACGAATCGCACGATGGTTTCACCCTGCAACAGGCGAATTGCCAGCGCGCGCGGCCAAATCAATGCCTGTTCGACCCGTTCGCGAATCTTTTGCCGATATCGGTCGTAGATGCGCTCGCGGGTTCGCGCTTCTACCCCGCGGTCGTCCGACTTGCTGAGTGCGCCGCTCGGCGTCGGGGCGGACCCCTTCGTGACGTTCGAGACCGCGCCCGCCATGTCGGACGACCCGCGACCTTCGCGGGTCTTTCCCGACACCGAAGCCAACGTCAGGTCCGTGATCGAGGGGTGGGTTTCGTTCGACGCGGCACGGGAGGCGTGATCGTCCGTGACCAAACCACGATCGTCGACGTCGAAGCTGCGCCGCCCGCGCTCGGAGTCAAGTGGCCCCTCGGACGACGCGGCGGGGTGGTCTGCCTGCGTCACCGGGTACACCGTCGACTGCGTAGGCGCGACGGCGGTACCCGTTCCCGGCACGGTGGGGGCCCCGGCTCCCGGCTCGTCGGGCTCCGGGAAACCATATTGAGCGGCCGTTGCCTCCGGACGGTACCGGGTCGTACGGGTGGCATCCCCCTGTCCCGTCACGAGCTCACGTCTGACCGCCTGCGGCGACGCGGCCGCGCGGGCGGTCTGGGCGTGCGACGGTTGATTGGAATCCGCGCCGTCGGCCAACCTCTCGTGCAAGGTCGATGTGTCGCGTCGCCATGCGGGGTCGGGGACCGGTCGGCCGGCGCCCCCACCCCGATCAGTGGACGGCGTATGGGCACGCTTGGCGCCGGCGGTAGGGTGCGACAACGACTGGGCGACGGCGTTCGTGCGGTCGGCGGGGGCCGCCGCGGCTAGATCGTCCGCCGGAGGGACGGGGACTGCGGGAATTGGATCGATGGGTGGGATGGTGTCGACCGAGGTCAGATCGACCAGCACCGGAAGGTCCAGAGCGTCGCCGGCGCCCTGCTGGCTCGGGGTCGTCATGGCGGTCACGTCGACCGTTGCGAAGCGGGCGCCCGTTGCCAGAGCGATTGCCCAGAGCCCGACCGCATGTAGCGCGATGGACAATGACAGCGATCGACGCCAACTGGTTCCGATTCCCTTGCCGCTTGTGCGCACCCGCATCCGTAGCCTGCCCGCCTCGTTGAGGGTAGCATGCGCGGCGTGAAGCATCTGCCTCCGCGATTGCTCCGCGAAGTGGGACGGGCCATCTCAGAGCACAAACTGATCGAGGACGGCGATCGCATCGCCGTCGCGATGTCGGGCGGCAAGGACAGCTACGGCTTACTGGTCGTGCTGCGCGATCTTCAACGCCGAGCACCTGTGACATTCGAGTTGATCGCCGTTCACCTGGACCAGGGTCACCCCGGCTACGACGGGGCGCCGCTGCGCGCGTGGCTGGAAACCGAGGGCGTCCCATTTCGCATCCTGCGCGAGGACACCTACACCATCGTGACCGACAAGATTCCCGCGGGGAAGACGTACTGCTCGTTGTGTTCGCGACTCCGGCGCGGCGTTCTGTATCGCGCCGCCGAAGAGCTGGGCTGCAACAAGATAGCGCTCGGCCACCATCGCGAGGACGCTCTGGAGACTTTGTTGTTGAATCTGTTCTTCTCGGGGAAGCTGGCGGCGATGCCTCCGCGGCTGGTGTCCGACGACGGCAAACATGTGGTGATTCGCCCACTGATAACCTGCGCGGAATCGGATTTGGCGGCGCTGGCCGCGGAACGGCGGTTCCCGATCCTCCCGTGCAACCTGTGCGGATCGCAAAGCGAGGCGCAGCGGAAGCAAATGAAAGCGTTGATCGCGACCCTGGAGCAAAAGCACCCGACCGTAAGGGCCAGCATGTTGGCGGCGCTGGGAAACGTCGTGCCGAGCCACCTGATGGACGCGCGCCTGACCGCCACAAGGGCCGCGCCGGACGGCCCAAAGCCCGCGGCCGCGGACCCCGTCCTTGCGATTGCGACGCTCTTGCGACGAACCTCGGCCTCCTAAATCACCGAGCTTCACCGGCTTCGACCGACCTTCAGCGGCCGTGACTGAGCTTGACGCGAGCGCTCCCCATCCGGATCCGGATTAGAGTGCTCGGCGCAAGCCGAGCGCAAAGGCGCGGTCACGGACGTCGAACGAGCGCCGCGGTGGGGCCGCGCATAGATCGGTTTAGCGAGATGCGCTCCCGAGTTCAGCCTCTTGGATTTCGCAGCGATGGGCGATGCGTTCAGGCGCGAGCGGCCGGGCCGCGCGTTCGCGACGACGCACGCGGCGGCATCGCACTCGGGCGGCGCGGCGATTTCAGCGGCGATTTCACGAGGGCCACGGCCAGAACGTCGTGCATCGTCTTGGCGGGAATGACCTCCACCTTGCTGCGGACGTGTTCGGGAATCTCGGTCAAATCACCGATGTTCGCGGCGGGAATGATCACGGTGCGCAGTCCGGCGCGCGCCGCCGCCAGCAGTTTTTCTTTCAGGCCCCCGATCGGCAGGACCTTTCCCCGGAGCGTCAGCTCGCCGGTCATGGCCACGTCATGCCTGACCGCCACTCCCGAAATCAGGGACACGAGCGCGCACGCCATCGTCACGCCCGCGGAGGGACCATCCTTCGGAACGGCGCCCGACGGCACGTGGATGTGAATCTCGCGACCGGCATAAAATTCGGTACCGAGGCCCAGCTCCAGCGCGTGCGCGCGCGCGAACGAGAGCGCCGCCTGGGCCGACTCCTTCATCACGTCGCCCAGCTGTCCGGTCAAGGTCAGTGATCCCTTGCCGGCCATGGTCGTCGCCTCGACGTGCAGGACCTCGCCGCCATAGGGTGTCCAGGCGAGGCCATTGACGCTGCCGATTTCGTCGATCCCCGTACGTTCCTCCGGAAGATACTTGGGCGGACCGAGGTACTTGACCACGTCGTCTGGCGTGATGGCCGCTGCGGCGGCCGTCGCCTTGCGCGACGTCACGCGCCCCGAGCCCCCGGCCGTGGCCGCCTTGGCGCCGCCGCCACCGCCCCCCTCCTCCACGACCCGCCGCGCCACCCGCCGCGCGAGCTGCGCGATCAGCCGCTCCAGCTCGCGCAAACCGGCCTCGCGCGTGTACTCGGAGATGATCTTGCGCAGCACCGGACGGCCGATGCTGATGTCACGCGCGGTCAGACCAGACTCGCCAATCTGACGCGGGACCAGGAAGCGCTCCGAGATCGCCAGCTTCTCCTCCTCGCTGTAGCCCGACAAGCGCAGCGTCTCCATTCGATCGCGCAGCGGCGGCGAAATGGATTCAGCGAAGTTAGCGGTGGCGATGAACACCGCGCGCGAAAGATCGAATGGCACCGCCAGATAGTGATCGCGAAAAGTGTGATTCTGCTCGGGGTCGAGCACCTCCAGCAGCGCGGCCGACGGATCGCCGCGCACGTCCGCCCCCATCTTGTCCACTTCGTCCAACAGCATGACGGGGTTGTTGGTGCCCGCTTGCTTGAGGCCCTGGATGATCCGCCCTGGCAACGCGCCGACGTACGTCCGCCGGTGCCCGCGGATCTCCGCCTCGTCACGTACCCCACCGAGCGAAATACGCACGAACTTCCGCCCCAACGCGCGCGCGATGGACCGGCCGAGGGAGGTCTTGCCGACGCCAGGTGGCCCGAGGAAACACAAGATGGGACCATGAACGCCGCCGCGAAGCTTTCGCACGGCCAGGTAATCGAGAATCCGATCCTTGATGTGCTCCAGGTCGTAGTGATCCTCGTCCAGAATCTTTTGCGCCAGCGACAGATCGATGGTCTCCTCGCTGGCGACCTTCCACGGCAGATCGACCAGCCAGTCGATGTAAGTCCGCACCACCGAGGCCTCTGCGCTCTCGGTGTGCATCTGATCCAGGCGACGAATCTGCTTGTCGGCCTCCGCCTTGACCTCCGCCGGCATGCCGACGCGATCCACCTTCGCCCGCAGCTCGTTCATCTCCTCGCCATGGACGTCACCGTCGCCCAACTCGTTGCGGATCTGCCGCAATTGCTCGCGCAGGTAATAGTCGCGCTGAGTCTTGGACATCTCCTCCTTGGCGCGGCTCTGAATCTGCGACTGCACCTCCAGCAGGCCGATCTCCTTTTCCAACGCCTCGTTGACCCGCCGCAGGCGCTCCATGGCCGGATCGGCCTCCAGCAGCGCCTGCGCCTCGGGAACCTTCATCGTCAGATTGGAGGCAATGAGGTCGGCCATACGCCCGGGTTCATCGACACCCTGGACCATCATCGCCAGCTCGGGCTGCATGGACTTGCCCAGCGTCGACAGCTTGTCGACATTCTGGCGAACGGCCCGCAACAGGGTCTCCGCCGCGGCCGAGCGATCCGGCACCGGCGGGGCCGTCCCGTCCAGCCGCTCGATGCGTACGCGCATGAAGGGATCGTCCGAAATGACCTTGACCATGCGCGCGCGGCAGAGCCCTTGCACAAGAACCTTCAGGCCGCCTTCCGACAGTTTGCGCATGCGCATGATCATGCCCACCGTGCCCACGCGATGAATTGAATTGGCGTTCGGATCGTCCTCGGCGGGGTTCTTTTGCGCGACCAGAAAACACAAGCGGTCGTCGGAGTCCAGCGCCGCGCTGACCGCTTCCATCGACACCGGGCGCGACACGCGCAGCGGAACGATCATATATGGAAACACAACCAGGTCCCGAATCGGGAGCAGCGGCAACACCTCCGGAATCTCCACCTCGGGAGACCTCTGGGGGGGCACCACCGGATCTTCACTCACGTAACCACAGTAACAGAAAATCGGCGACAGCAAACCAATCCGCGCTCCAGTCGCCCTGGCTCGCACCCAACGGCCGCCACGACCCAGGAAGCACGCCCCGGGGACGCGAGGTGCGCGGATGTCGGATACGCGCACCAGGTCCGATGCGGGCTGCAGCTCAACCACCGACCACGAACACGAGCGACCAATCGGCCTGAGTCGATCGCTGATTTACTACCTCGGCAATCGTCCCGCAGCGCGAAGATTCCGCGGCGTCCGGGGAAAGGGCGAGCGCAGGCGGGCTATGCCCGCCGGAGCGAGGTGGGGTGCGGGGAGGCGCGAGCGGCAGCGAGCCGCCTCCCTGCTCTATGTCGACTGCTGAGGCGACTGCTCGGGCGAGCCATCCCTCAACGGGGACGGCGGATGGTCAGGCCGAGCCGGCCCAACAACCAGATCCTGCCGAACCGGTCGGCGGCGAGATGGACGATGTCGTCATCGATCAACCCGTTCGTTCGGTCAATCGGTACTGCCGCCGCCACGAGTGGCCACAGGCCATGGGCCGTCCCAGCCCAAAGCGTTTCTCCAGACGCGACCAAAGCACGAGCCGCCAGGCTCTCACCCTCGCGATCAAGCGGCCAGCGGGCCACGTGTGGAGGCTTACCGCCGACGCTACTGCCACTGCCCAGCCGCCGCCAACCTTTGCCATCGAACCACGCCACGCCCTTCTCGGTCGCGACCCAGACGGTTCCGTCCGCCGCGACCTCCAAGTCGTGACAGGTCTCGCTGTCCAGACCTTCGTTTTCGCCCCAATGTGAAAGCTGTCCCCCGACAAAGCGGGTGACGCCCACCGACGTGCAAAACCATGCCACTTCGGGAGCCGCAGGGTCGGTTCCCTTCTGGAACCGAACCGCCGAGACATCCCCCGCGATCGGCAAGACGTCGGATGCTCGGGGGTCGAATGCTCGGGCGTCGCGCTCGCGATGGGCAACGTGGTGAACGGCGCGCCCCGCGGGCAGCGGCAGTTCAATCACGCCCCGACCAAATTCTTGACCCGACGGTATTCGATCGCGCACGGCCATCCACATGCTTTCCTTGGAAGACAACGTCGCGAACGTGACGATCGGAACCCCTTCCACTTGCACCGGCAGCGTCAACAGGGGCTCCCAGCGCGCGCCATCACTCGACAAGCGGGCTATGCGCAGCGCCTTGTCGTGACCCGCCGCCACGAAGTACACGTTGCTCCGTCCATCGCCCGCCAGTGCCATGAGATCCCCGCCAATCGCG
>JADGRC010000223.1 GCA_017881245.1 Pseudomonadota bacterium | reverse complement strand
GGTGCGTTCCGCTCGAGGATTCGACGATATCGACGACGCGATTCTCCCCGGTCCCGTCCAGCCCAACCCAGGTCACGTGAAGAACTCCCGACGCGTTCTTCGCCGCGGGAGTCTGCACCTTGTAAAATATCCGACCCCAGTGCTTGCTCGCGGTCGCTCCCAGGGCGCTGAGGCTCTTCTGAACGCGCTGCTGACCGGATTTCGCCGAATTGCTCTTCAGGGACATGGTACCCGAGTGGAACTCGTCACTGGCCAGCCCGACGTCCGTGGCCGCGGCCGCGCCGTAACCCTTGAAAGCAGTCCAGCCGGTGGGAATCGCACCCGCGGTGCCCATCTCGAAATCCTCACACAGCTTGTAGGCTTTTCCAGCGCAACCGGCGCCTGTTTGCGCGGGTGCTCCGCCCGCGGCCACCCCGCCCCCGCCGCCCATCCTCCCGCCCATCGGCCCCGCGCCGCCGCTCGCGCCCACTCGACCACCGACCGCGCCCCCCGTGCCGGCGCCCCCCGTTCCCGAGCCGCCGCTGGCCGCGCCGCCGGTGCCTGACCCGCCGGTCGATGCGCCCCCCGTGCCGGCGCCGCCCGTGCCAACAAAGGCACCGCCGGTTCCCGTAACTGGAGGCAACGTCGCACCACCGGTTCCCGCGCCGCCGGTCGAGCTTGCGGCCCCACCGGTTCCTCCGGAGGTCGACTCAGCCGGCGCACAACCAATCTGTGCCATGAGCAACAAAGCACCTGGACCAAGGATGTATGACCGTATCGCGGACCAACGAGGGCGATGCGGGCGAGTCGAAATCGTACTCATTCGTGGATACTCCTTCAGGAAATGAGGTGGGGGGGACACGCTCCGTGTCGGGCAGTAGCAGGCCTCCGCCGCATCGGCTCATACGGCCCTAAAGTTTAACGTTTACGAAGAGATGACTCGTCAGCCGGGGCCCGGGACATCCTTCTCGGCGCTCGGTGCGGTCGCGGCGTCACCGCCGCACAGGCCGGAGAAGTGAACGCGGTTGCTCGCGGTTCTGGGGGCCGCGAACCCGACCTCAGGCGGCAAGTCCGGGCAGCGGCGTCTTGCTGACCCCCGTCAGGCCGGGATCGCCGAATCCGGCGTAGCTCGTGATCCCCATCGCTTCGCAGATGTTCAACAGCACACGCTCGTGGCGTTCGGTCGACGTGAAGTAGCGGCCGTTAGGGGCTGTCTTCAGATAGCCGCCGTTGCCACTCGCCAACACGAACCGCATCGATTTCTGATCGTGGTTCTGACCATCGCCCATGTCCCGGCACCACACGAGCAACGTCGTATCGAAAAGGGTCTTGGACGGATCATCAGGGTCCTGGAAAGTCTTGAGCTTGTTGACGAGCGCGATGAA
Source organism: Pseudomonadota bacterium (assembly GCA_017881245.1). Lineage (GTDB taxonomy): Bacteria > Myxococcota_A > Polyangia > Fen-1088 > Fen-1088 > FEN-1088. The sequence goes on along the minus strand of JADGRC010000223.1, from coordinate 17,764 downwards.
TTGCTCGGACAGGTACTTCTCGAACTCGATGAGGTCTTTGTAGTTCGACGCGGCGCCGCTGTGAATGAAGCCGCCGTGCTGGTCGTCGAAAGGAACCCGCCCCGGCAAGTTGACCATCAGCGTCTGATCGTTGCCGTACTCGATCGCCGCCACGCGAGTGATGTCGCACGCGAAGGCACTGGCGATGATGTCCTGATGGATCGTGTTGGTGGCAACCGCGTCCACGACTTCCTTGTAGATAAACTGGCTGTCCGCGGGCGGCATACCGGGACGCATGCAGCCGGCCCCGGAGGGCGCCGCGGCGGACAGCTTGTTCTCGAGCTGACGGATGGAATCGAGATGCAGATCCAGTTTCGCGGCTTCCACACTACCGAGGCTTGCCTTGACCGTCATGGCCTCGGCGGACACGAGGTCGAGAATGCTTCTTCGCCTGGCGAGCAGTGCCGCCGACGAGACACCCGTGGGCAGTGCTCCTCCGAAGACAGTCGTGAACGCCGACAGGGGCGATCCTATGGTGGGCAGGTTGTTGCCACCGCTTCCGCCGTAGAACATGGTGTTCCCCCCGGGAGCGTTGCAGGCACCCCCAAGCAACAACGACGCAATCGGCCGCTTGATGCCGGACGCCACCAGTTGGGCCGCGACAAACTGATCGACGGAGATCTTGAGCTGGCCATTGTAGTAGCCGAATCCAAGTCCAGTGATGCCGTCGGGACTGCCGTGATTGTCGCTCGGGTTCCCGGTCGGCAGGCCCTCGATCATGACGATGCTGTCCTTGATCGCAGCCAGGGGCGACGTGCTCACACTGAAGCTCGTGATGCTTTCGCCGGATGTTGCAGTGGGTGTCCAAATCGGGGGGTATGTCCCCATCGAACAAAACAGAAGCAGTCGCTTCGCTTTGGGAGCGGCGGCTGCTTGCGGCCGTCGCTGGTCGAGCCCGAGCCCGAGGAACGGAGCCAGCAATAACCCCGCTCCGGCGCTGCCCGCGAATTGCCTGCGGCTTGGTGGTTTGCGCGTTGTGCTGCTCATTTGGACTGTCAATGGCCGCTAGCGATCCTGAACCCGACGGGTGAAGGTGGGTGCGTGGATGATCCCCGTCAGAACGGCGCGCAACGCGAAGCCCTGGCTTGCCGCTTCCTTGTAGATTGAATTGTAGGTGCAGGCATCTTGTGTCCAGGATGGCGATCCGTACGAGTAGTACGACCAGTACCGGATCAGGCACTGGCGAACATCGTCGCTGTCCGCCAGATACGTGGCCAGTCCGCTCGGGCCAGCGAGGCCATTGAACGTGGGGCTGCCGTCGCGGGCGTTCACGTCGACCAGCGTACCGCTCGCGTCGATCGGGACACCGTTCTCGACATCACGGTAGCGCCCGAATCCGTCGTAGTGCTCGAATCCGAATCCGATCGGATCCATCAACTTGTGGCAGGTGTCGCACGCCCCGAGCGAATGCTCGCCCTCGATGTGTTGTCGCGTCGTTTTCGCGGTCGTCGCCGGCTTCAACGTGGCGTCCACGTTGGCGGGCGGCGGAGGGACCGCCTGACAAAGGATTCGCGAACGGACCAAATGTCCCCGCTGCGTGGGCGAAGACGCATCAGGTCGGGCATACCCGTTGAGAATCGTGCCGTGGGCCAGAAGTCCGGTGTCACGCTTGCGGTTCGGCGTGAATGGAACGCTCACCAATGCCGTGCTCAAGCCCGTGGCGTCGAGCCCATAGTAGTTCGCGAGATCCTGGTTCAGGAAGGAATGGTCGGCCGTGAGCAGCGTCGAGAAGGACCCTGCCCCGTCGAAGGCCTCGAGAATGAGGCTCCGGGTTTCCGCGGCCATGTTGTCCCGCATCGCGTTCGTCAGCATGAACACCGTGTCGTTCTTGGCCGTCGTGTAGACGCGGTCGAGGCCGAGCCATCCGGTCATGAACCCCATCACGGCCATTGCGCGATTCGGACTGGCGATCGACAGCAAACGCTCCGTCTGTTGATCGACCATCGCTGACATCGTCAGGCCGCCGCCCGCGACGGAATCCGCCGCCGCGAGCAAAGTGTCGTCGGGCATGTTGCCAGTTAACAGATACGCGAGGCTGCTTGCGACCTCGGCCGGCGTCAGGTCGAAACCGGTTCCCGCCGGCGTACCGCGCTCGCTTCGGTACAAGAAATAAGGCGACTGGAGCATGGCTGAGATCACCGCCTGCGCGGCGCTCTCGAAGGCACCCTCGGCCATGAAGATCCTGGAGTAGTCGGCGATGCGCGGATCCGCATCCGCGATCGTCGTCCGAAACGCGCGCCTGCCGAATGCCTGAATGAACTGACGGCCGCAAGTCGGATCGACTGTCGCGCAGGTCGCGAACTGCGACAGCTTGCCGTTCGCGACTGCCCAACTCGCGACAGCCTCAGCGTTGTCCATCAGCTGCGAAGCGTTGAGGCCTTGCACCAACAGAGCGTTGGCGTCGACTGAGAAACCGAGGACTCCGGGATCGCTGAAGACCGCCGACACCGGTACCGTCGGATCGTTGAAAATGCCACGGATGCTGGCCGCGAATTCGCTGGCGCTCAATCGACGCATCCGCCGCGGCCCGGGCACATTCGTCGTGCACGCATCCGCCGTCGGGACGCTGGTGGGGGCGACGGGCAACGACACGCTGCCGCCGATCCCCGGTTGGCCACCGCCTCCTGGTCCAGTTCCGCCGCCGCCTCCCGATCCACCCGAACCCTCCACGGAACCGGTGCAACCGGAACCCGGGAACATCGCCACGAGAGCGATGGCCAGATAGATACGGTTCATGAAATTTCCACCGCCTGAAGACAGGCCAAGCGTAGCCCACGCGGGCAGATCGTCAATCAGTCTCACCGACGTGACCGGTGCGGTACCGACCCGACGCCCACCGTGCGCCGACGCACAAACCAGGCGCGCGCCGTGAGCCAAACGCATCGCTCCACGCCCGTCCGACGCGCGATCGTCGTTCGCGCAACCAGGGAAAGGATCAAAACCCAGTCGTGTGCGTAAAGTAGGTCTTCTTCTTTCTTCACACGGCGGCGCAAGTCCCGGCCCTGTCGCGGCAAGGAAAGACTGGACGGCGCACCACCCTACTTACTTTGCGCAATCACAGTGTTTCGGTGATCTCCCCTGCGGTGGACAAATTGGCCCGCTCACCCGGAGCAACGGAAAGGTAAATCATGAGAATGGTAAATCTCGGTCGAATCACGTCCTCCCTCGGGGTCGCGGCGCTCCCACTCTTCGCGGCGCTGATGTCATGTTCTTCACCGGACAATTCGGTTCCGGGATCCGGTGGTTCGCAAGGGAGCGGTGGATCCCTGAGTTCTTCTGGTGGCGCCCCGCTTTCCGGCAGCGGAGGAAGTTCCGGTACGGGAGGCATGATTAGCAGCTCGGGCGGCGCCACTGTCGGTTCTTCGGGTGGTGCGTCGTCATCGGGCGGTACCACCGGTTCCGGCGGCGCCGGTCCCTCTTCGGGAGGAGCCACGGTGGGAGGCCGGGGAGGTGGCGCCGCTGCCACGGGCGGGCGAGCAGGCGGAGCAACGGGCTCGGGCGGAGCCGCGGGTGGTACGACCGGGGGCGGTGCCGGAAAAGGTGGACCGTCGCTGTGCCCGGTTGCTGGAACAGTCATATGTGACGGATTCGAAGGCGCGGCACCTGGGACTGCAATGAGCGACTTTACGCTCGAGGGGACCCTCCCTGTCGTGGATACAACCCAGTTCTATCGCGGGTCCAAATCCGTGAAGTTTTCGGGCGCCGCGATGTCGTACATCACGACAACGAAGCCGTTTATGGGCACATCCAAGGCGACCAACAACAATTTTTGGGGTCGCTATTTCATTCTCGACGCCTGGACCGCGGCGATGATCCCCACGTCTCACGCTGTCTATGGAACCTTGGGCGGATCTGGCGCTCCTGCCGGAGCAGATGGACTGTTCCATTTCGTCGGTGGGTCGCGCGGCAAGTTGCAGGCGGAGATCCGAAACACTGGCGACTCGTACACGGACAGCATGGCTAGTCCGGCGGCAACCACTCCCAGCTTTCCTGTCATGACGGACGGCTGGCAGTGTTGGGAGTTTCACGTCCAACCGGATGATTCTTACGACTTCTATATCAACGGGGCCATAGTGGACTCGATGACGATTGTGGCAGGCAAGGCCAAAAAGAGTGGTGCGAGCTTCTCGCCCTTGCCAATGATCATGAAGATGCAGATCGGGTGGCAATACTTCGGTTCAGCCATGAATTCCGGTTGGATTGACGAAGTCGCCATCGGCCCGGATCGAATTCCCTGCGGAAGTTAGCGGGTTCCGCGCAAACGTGCCGGACCCCTCTTCGTGAGCCCATCAAGGTTGTGGGAGGAGGAGTTCCTCAGTTCCGAGGCTGGCGGTTACGATTCCGCCGCATTGAGTTATGATCTAGACGCTCTGCTGCGCCCGGCTCCGGGACGTCGCTGAGTTGCCCAAGCGCAGCGCTTCCGAAACGCGGACTCCGGACTTGCGTTTCTGGCAAAAACCCCACAAACAAAGCGCGCGTGCGCAGTTAGGACTAGCGAGTGCCACTGCTGATACCTTCCCTATGCATGGGCCAGTCGAGGTTCGTCTCGCCAAGCGAGGCTTCTCGCACAAGTGATTGGGAGCTGACGACATGACCAATTCAATACGCGCGAATTTTCAGCAGAATTCACCTGGAGGGACTCCGATGCGGAAAGAAATCGGTCGCAACGGTCTTTTTAAGGACCTCGCCGTCGTCACGCTGGCCCTTGCCATGGGCTGTACCGGCGTGGCCAGCCTCCCCAACAAAGGACCGGGAACGTCGACCCCGGGCGGCTCGGGAACGGGGAGCACTCCCGGCACTACGATGCCCAACACTACGACACCCGGCGCTACGCCCGGCACCACGGTTGTCCCGGTACCCAACGCCGGCCCTCCCATGATTATCACGGACCCCATGACCGGAAAGACGAGACCTGCCGGACTCTGGGACGGCATCACGGCGACCACCACGCTCGACGCGGGCCGGGTCGCTCTGCGGCGCCTGAACCTCGCCGAATACGACAACACCTTGCGCGACCTCCTTGGCGTGATGGGCACTCCCACCACGAGCCAAAAATACATGCTTCCCGCCGATGAGACGAACGAAGGCTTCGACACAAACGGGCAAACCCTCGTCTATTCCGACCTTTTGTTCACACAGATGCTAGCGGCCACGCAGGGCGTGGTGGCTGACTTCATGGCCCGGCCTGCATCGGATCCCGTGCGTACTCGTATCCTGACCTGCGCGCCCACCGTGGCCACAATGGCGACTTGCATGCCCATGATCTTGAAGCCCTTCATGACCAGCGCTTTCCGGCGCCCCGCCACTGACGCGGAGGTCACCCAGGTCGTCACGATCGCCACGACGATCGCCACGGCGCACTCCGATCCGGCGCCCGGCCTTTCGGCGGCGCTCCAGGCGGTCTTGATGTCGCCCTATTTCCTCTTCCGGTTCGAATCGTCCGTTCCCGCGGCTGGGACCGCGGTGACCAAAGTGAACGACTACGAGCTGGCCACCCGCTTGTCGTACTTCATCGGCTCCACCATGCCGGACACGCAGCTGATGGCAGCGGCGGCGGCCGGAAAGCTTGTTCCCGCGGCGGCAGACTACACCAGTCAGGTGGACCGTCTACTCGCTGATCCGGTCAGGTTGAAGGGTTTCGTCGACAACTTCGCCGCCAAGTGGCTGCTCTTGAGTGATACGACTCTCGTAGCGCCCACCGACCCCGCCCTCATGGCCAACTTCGACGACAACCTCCGCCTGTCGATGCCGCAGGAGACGAGTGCCTTTTTCTCGTCGCTCGTTACCGACAAGCAACCGCTGTCGGCCCTGTTGACTGCGGACTTCACGTACGTCAACGCGCGGCTCGCGAAGCAGTATGGCCTCCCTGCTCCAACCGGAACGGGCTTCACCCGTGTGAGCCTGACTGGAAACATGCAGCGGATGGGCCTCCTGACTCAGGCGGCGTACCTCACAATCACGTCGCAGCCCGATCGAACGTCGCCCGTGAAGCGCGGAGTTTGGATCCTCGAAAATCTCCTCTGCGACGGAACCGCGGCGCCGCCCCCCGGCATTCCCGGCCGTCCCGCCCAGGGGACGGGTACTGTCAGACAGGTGCTGGAGACACATCGCGCCCAGGTCTTTTGCGCGAACTGCCACAACTTGATCGATCCAATTGGCCTCGCAATGGAAAATTACGACGCCGTTGGCGCCTACCGAACGAAGGACAACGGCATGGCCATCGACTCAAGCTCCACGATGGTCGATGGGACAATGGTCACAGGGGCTATGGATCTCGCGAACAAGTTAGCCAAGGATCCGAGGCTAACCCGCTGCATCACTCAGCAGATGATGACATTCGGGGTGGGTCGAACGTTCGATACCGATATCAAGAATCGCACCGACAGGGCTTACGTCATGGGATTGGCCGACCCGCTCGCCGCCGCCAACGCGACCTGGCCCGATCTTGTCAAGACGGTTGCCACCAGCGAAGCATTTCGCACGAACCGCGGGGAGGGTCCGTAAATGTCGACCTATTTGAAACGGGAGAAGGACATGAGCGCAAAGACATCGCCCAAAATTTCGCGTCGCCTGGTCCTGAAGGGAGCCGGTGGTGTGTCGGTGGCATTGCCCTTCCTCGCGTCCGCCCTGTGGACTAAGCGGGCCGGAGCGGCGCCAGTGACGGCCCCACGTCGGTTCATGGCTTGGTTCATCCCGAATGGCATGAATATGCAGGGGTGGACGCCGCTATTGGGAACTCAGGCTGGCGTCAAGAACTGGGTAGCCACCCCGATCTCCATGCCGCTTGAGCCCATTCGGAACAAGATCCTGATTGTTTCGGGCACCGACAATCAGGCGATCGCCATCCCCGGCAATCCCCCCGGCGATCACGGCGCGGGCACGGGTATGTTCCTCAACATGTTGTCGGTCAACGGTAATTTGACGTCGACGGCACGTACCAGCATGGATCAGATGCTGTTGCCGTATCTCAATCCAGCCGGATCCCCGCAGCCGAAGTTCCCATCGCTGCAACTTGGTCTTCAGGGCGACAACGGCCTGTGCGATCGGGTCGACTGCACATTCTCGCGCGCCCTTTCTTGGATTAAGGGTGCGCCGCAGCCCAACATCTACGATCCCGCAGTGCTCTGGGACAAGTTGTTCAAGGGCTTTGTCGCGCCGCCTCCGATGGGGGCCACGACGCCCGACCCGGCAGCTACGGCAGCCGCTGCCGCTGCCAAACAGTTGCAGACCGACCAGACAAGCGTGCTGGATCTCGTTCTGGCGCAGGCGACCGCGATAAACGCCAAGCTGAGCACATCGGACAAGGCAAAACTGGATCAGTTCACCACGTCACTGCGCAACGTTGAGCTGCAAATCAAGAATATGTCGACCGGTGGCGGTGGCGGCTCGGTGGCGGGTTGCATGCCCAACACCAAACCCGCGGGCGGCGAGGTTCTGAACTTCGATCGCGGCATAACGCCCAGCACCATCTTGACGAGCCACATGCCGGCGTTGCGGGACCTCATGGTTCTGGCTTTTCAGTGTGACATGACGCGGTCCTTGACCTTTATGTTGGGCAACGGCACCAGCAACAACGATTACACGTTCCTCACCGGAAGCGGCACTCCCCACCACGCGACGTCCCACCACGATGGCAACGCGACAAAGCTGGCCAACCTCATCAAGATCAACAACTGGGAGATAGGGATGGCGGCGACGATGCTGCAGGCGATGGACAAGGTCAACGAAGGAGACGGGACTCTCCTCGACCACACAACGTTCTATTTGGGCAGCGACATCAGCGACGGCGCCACGCACAACCACTGGGACATGCCCGTCTTCATCGCGGGCGGCGGCAACGGAAAGATGGCGATCGACGGCCGTCACATCCAGTACGTCACCCACCCCACCACGCCCCGGGCGCTGGTGGGCCCGATGGGCGGTCCGGTCACCGGACGCATCCTCATCGGAATCATGCAGGCCCATGGCATGCCAGATACCTCGCTCGGTCTGTGCACCGGCGGTCCGCTGCCCGAGATCATGAAAGCGTGATTGCGAACGGCTGACGGCCTCGTGGGTCGCGGGATTTTCGTATCGCTCGTCACGGCCACGGTCGTGACGAGCGCTGCTTGTAGTGGTGACCGAGTAGCTCAGACCGATGGAGGTTTCGTGGGTACGGGAGGAGGAGGCGTGCCTGGCCACGGAGGCGCCGATGGCGGAGCCACGGCTGACGGAGGCGGTGATACCTCTGCCGGGGGCTCTGACGGGCCTCTTGGTGAAGCCGATGGGGGCGGCATACCGGCGGTCACGCCGCCGAGTTGTATCGAACTCACGACAACTTGCGCAGGAAGGGATCCGAACTGCTGTGGGTCCGGTTTGGTGAACGGAGGTGTGTTCCAGCGAGACAACCTCTTGGCCCCGGAGTACGCGGGCACGGTGAGTGATTTTTGGCTGGATACCTATGAGGTAACGGTGGGCAGGTTCGCGAGATTCGTCGCCGGTTACCCGGCGAATAAGCCCACTGCCGGGAGCGGAAAGAACCCTAAGAATCCCGCGGATCCGGGCTGGGATCCCGCGTGGAACGGCTTTCTGCCCTCCGGCCAGGCTGCCCTGACGGCCGCGGTGCAGTGTGATGAAGGCGGCGATCACTCGTGGACCTGGGGCAAGGGCGATACCTTGCCCATGAGCTGCGTGACGTGGTTCGAGGCCTACGCGTTCTGTGTTTGGGACGGAGGTCGCCTCCCGACCCAGTTGGAGGCGAACTACGCGGCGGCTGGAGGCTCGGATCAGCGAAACTTCCCGTGGTCGAATCCGCCTGCGAGCATGACCATTGACCCGAGCTACGCGGTCTATGGAACCTCGACGTCCACTTTGACATCACCTGTGGAGGTGGGGTCCACGTCTCCGAAAGGCGACGGAAAATTCGGTCAGGCCGATCTCGCGGGCAACGTCTGGGAATGGGTCGAGGATTGGTATGTGCCTGTTTACCCGCCCGGATGCGTCGATTGCGCCAATCTCACGCCTGGCTCGGATCGGGTAGTCCGGGGCGGAAGCTTCTACGACGACGCCACATACCTGACCTCTTCGAGCATCGACACTTACGACCCCACCTACCGGATCAACGAAATCGGATTTCGTTGCGCGAGAGATCGCTGATCCGCCCACCCGCGTAACATCCGGTTGCTTGGGGCCGAAGGTCAGGGGGTCCGGGCACACCGGAAGCCCCGGGTCTGATCCGGGAACTTGGCGTCGAAACCCAGCCGGGACGCCGCGCGCAGATCCGTTTGCTGGGCGAGATCGTCGAACCGGAAGTCGCCGCCACGAAAGACACGCCCCTCCTCTGGCGTGACATTCAGGTTGGCGCAGTTGTCACAGATAGCGTCGCTGTAGGGCGCATAGACGTCCAAAATCCATTCCCAAACGCTGCCGGCCAGATCGAGGTGTCCCCATCGGCCCGCGCCCCCGGGAACGCTTCCAACGACCGGCAGATCGTCGTTCGAGCAGCCGTCCTGCCCGTCGAATTTGCACCCGTAGACCGCGCGATCAACCGTCGGAGGGTCGTTGCCCCACGGATAAACACGTTCCTCACTCCCTCCGGCGGCCGCAAACTCCCACTCGGCCTCGGTCGGAAGCCGTCTTCCCTCCGCAATACAAAACGCGAGCGCCTGGTACCAGGTGATACAGCTGATGGGACGCGCCTCGGAGGCGCCGACGTCGTCCGTCCAAGCCCCCCCGCATTCTCTGATCGATATCATGAAATCCTGACTCGTCTGACCGCTCCAAGGGGATTGCCAGCCACTTCCCGGAATCAAGGGATGTGCTCCAGCGCCGTCCGGGAAACCGTCTCCCGAAAAGTTGGCCAGGAACCTGCGAAACCGCCCGACGGTGACTTCGTATTTGTCCATCAAGAACGGCGCGACATTGACCAGATGCCTCGGATGCTCGTTCGGAAAGCCGATGTCATCGGTAGAGCCAGCCATGAAAGTGCCTCCGGGCACTGCAAGCTCGTCGGAGCAGGGAGTCGAAAATCCGTCGGGGGCGCAGGGATGCGGTGCAACCATCATCGTGAACATTGTCTGGACCAACTGCTTGAGACCTCCGGATTCAAAGACCTCCAGGGTAATCGCGTACGACCCCACGAAGAGAGGCAAAAAAGAGGCACGCGCCGCGCTGGGATCGGGATCGATGGTCACGTACTGGCCGTTTGGATCCTGCACGTTCCAGTAAACCGAGATCGCTTGGCCTTCCGGATCAAAGCTGTCCGCGGCCGAGAGATACACGGTCAAACGAGGTTCCGCACCATCGACCGGTGGAGCATCGGGCGTAAAGGGGTAGTCGTCGGGGCTCTGAGGCGACCGTAGACCGAATCTCAATTTCGCCACCGGCGGCAAATCGGCGACGGGCGGGCCGCAGACGTCCGTGTCGGGCGCACAGCCGGCGTCACACGGCGCACCACCGCATTCGACATCGCCCGCGGGCGGAGCACACGCGTCGCCGCCCAACGCACAGCCGGCGTCGCACATCGCATCACCGCATTTCAGCCCGGACCGCGGGGTCGCCGGACAGACAGATCCACTCGAACAGGCGCCGAAGAGCCACCCAAGGCAGCAGAAGATCTTGACGCGGAGGCTAGACGGAACGGCACGCTCGAAGTTCGCTTGACACATCAACCGCAACGCATGTGACGGCATGCCCAAAGTAGTCTGGTTGTAGTCTAGATCGGCGCTGTCGATTCGACCCGCAAAAGGTTCTGCGAAAGGCGCGAATCATTTCGAGGCTACTCGCAGCCCCGCAAAGCGAATCCGCGCGGGTCCGTCCTGCCTGGGCGTCGCTCTCGATCACCATCCGCACTTCTCCACCGCGTTCTTCTCCTTCAGCCAGGCGCCGAGCGAAGCGAAGTATTCCAACAAGGCGGAGGCGTCGATTTGACGCTCGCCGCCGAGCGCCTCGAGCGCGTCGGGCCAAGGCTTACTGGCGCCCATGGCCATCATCTTAGATAGCAGCGTACCCGCGACCTTGCTTCCGTAGATCGAGCATTGGTGCAGCGGTCCCGTATGGCCGCTGGCGCGGCAAAGCGCGCGATGGAACTGGAACTGCAGGAGTCGCGCAAGAAAGTATCGGGTATAGGGAACGTTGGCCGGGATGTGATACTTGGCGCCGGGATCGAAATCCTCGTCCGTGCGCGGTTCGGGCGGTTCGAGTCCTTGGTACTGGCGTCGGAGCTGCCACCAGGCTTTGTTGTAGTCGGCGGGCTTGATCTTGCCCGCGAAGACGTCCCACCGCCATTTGTCGATGAGCAGGCCAAACGGCAGGAAAGCGACTTTTGCCAACGCCTCTTTCATCTGCACATTGATCAAACCCTTTTCGTCTTTCGGTATCGCCGGCAATAGCCCCAGCCCCTTCAGGTATTGGGGCGTGATGGACAACGTCAGTGCGTCTCCAAGTGCTTCGTGAAATCCGTCGTTTGCGCCTGCCTGGTAAAGCGCCGGCAAGGTGAAGTAGGCATGAAAGTAGTAGTCGTGGCCAAGCTCGTGGTGAATCGTGATCAGATCCTCCTCCGTCGGTTTGATACACATCTTGATGCGCAAGTCATCGTTCATCATCACGTCCCATGCGCTGGCGTGACAGACGACTTCGCGGTCACGGGGCTTGAGCAGCATCGATCGCTCCCAAAACGTGCTGGGCAACGGATCGAGGCCCACTGACGTAAAGAACGCCTCACCCGTTCTCACCATTCTCACGGCATCCCACTTCTGTGCCGCCAGCGCCACCGAAACGTCCAACGTAGGCTGGCCCTGGTACGGCTCGACGAGAGACTGAATGTTGCCCCACTCTTGCGCCCACATGTTACCGAGGAGGTGAGCCGGGATGGCCCCAGCCGGTGGGACCCTATCCCTGCCGTATGCCTTTGCGAGCTGGGCACGCACGTAGCAGTGGAGCTGCTCGTAGAGCGGCCGAACCTGTTGCCACAATCGCTCTGTCTCCTGCTCGAACGCGGCCGGCGTCATGTCGTAGGCAGAACGCCACATCAGCCCGGTATCCGCGAATCCAATCTCCCGCGCACCCTGATTTGCGAGCTCGACGAAGCGGGTGAATAAGGGCCGACTTTCGCGCGCGGCCCGATGCCAACCAAGCCAGGCCTCCCGCAACTCGGGCTCGCTGTGGCTTTTCTGAAAAAGCACGTTCAACGCCTCGATATCGAGGCACTTTTGATCTTTGGGGCCGCTGGAGCCACCGCTGCTCCCGCCCCCGCCGTTCTGAAGGTTGCCGGCGGCCGGCGGCGGACATGACTTGGCCTTTCCATACAAGCCCTCCAATTTGGCCGCCAGAGTCGTCAGCTCCAGGCGCAGGGCGGGATCGCGGGGCGCGGCCAACGGCGACGATACCCGTAGGAGAAGCAGCATGCGTCTCGTGTCCGGGTCCATCGGAAGGTTTTCGAAGGTCGCCGCCTTTTTCACCGCCTCACTCATGAAACCCAACAGCTCGTCATTCGCGGCGGCGGCCAGGCGTTCGGTATCGTCGGTGATGTAGGTATTTTTTACCCAATCGGCCGTGGCCGACTTGACCGTCAGTCGGCGCAGCGTCTGGTTCGTTGAATCGATGAATGCCTTGGCGCGGCGGCTTGGGCGTGGTGGGCTCTGGGCGACGACCGCACGAGGCACTGCCCGGGACTGGGAGTGCGCGACCACCGAACCTCCGAGCAAAATCAGGGATGCGACACTCGGTAGAATCGAGACCGTCTTCTTCATTCGCGCAGTATCGAGGTAACGCGCCAGCGGAGCAACGCACCGATCCCGCGCCCCTGCCGATCCCGGCCCAAGACGCGCGAACGCCCGCACCGAAAGGCGGTTCGCCGCCTCCCGCAGCCGGCGGGCGCGGCCTTTCGGCCAAACAAACATGCAATTTCCTTGTAAAGATCGACCAATTGAGCGATTTTTTGTTCGATCCGGCACTGCTTGGACCCGATCGGTGTTCCGAATCCCCTGATCAGTAGTTGGCAAGGTGGACCGGCAGGAGGTCTCGTCTGGCCTACCGGTCCCCAAACCGCATCAACCCATGTCAGCAATCCTGCATCTACGTGGTTCGATCCATGGCGAGGACTACACGTTGGTCGGTCCCCTGATCGACGGTTCGAACGCGCTCTTCGAAGCCAAGCGTGGTGGCCACCCGGAACCTTGCGTCGTGCGGCTGTTTCCCGAGATCCGCGCCGGTAGCGAGGTCGCTCATCGAATCGAGAGTGCCGCCCGCTTGGCCCTGACGCTCCACCACACGGGCGTCGCTCGAGTCGTCGACTTCAATGTCCGCGAACTACCCGTCTTCATCGGAACGGATCGGGTCGGCGGCCGTTCGCTGGAACGAGTGTTGGCGGAGGACGGGCTGTTTCCATTCGCGTCCGCCGTTCGGCTCGTCGCCCAACTGGCCGAGACGTTACGCGCGGCCCACGCGCTCGGCGTCGTCCATGGCGATCTTCACCCGGGCGGGATCCATCTGATCGAGGAATCCGGGGCCGGTGTCGAAACCTGCGTGCTCGGGTTCGGATGGGCCAGGGAAGTTCGCGCCGCGAGCGGTGACCATCGCTATGCCATGTATCGAGCCCCGGAGCAGCGGAACGGAAGCACCCAGCGGGCCGTCGACCCAAGCGTGGATCAATTCGCACTCGGGGCCATCGCGTACGAAATGCTCGCCGGCTGCTCCTACATATCGGAAGAGAGCAGCGATCTGGCGGACCCCGAGGCGAGTCGATCGCGACAACCGCCGCGGGTGGCGGAAATGGTCCTTGGCCTCCCGGCGGCCGTGGATGAGGTCCTGCGCCGAGCCCTCTCTTACGATGCTGGCAAGCGTTTCCCCAGCGTGCAGGCCTTCGCCGGGGCCCTGCGTGAGGTGGCGGACGTGCACGGCCGAGTGGAGTTCCGTTCGGGCGATACCCCGACGGAAGGGTTGATACCAGCTCTGCCGATCGGTATCAGAAAACCAACACTGTCCACGCGGACGCGTATGGTCTTTCTGGCCGTCGGGGCGGCTATCGTGACCGTGGCCGTCGGCTTGATGGCGTCGTCGTTGCACACAAACGTCGGCGTCGCCCCCGCCACCGCAACCTCCACTGCGACCGCGACTTCGCCGGAGCAGCCCCAAACTCCCAAGATCGAAGTTCCAAATCCGACTCCGCCAGCCCCTGCTACCGACCCCCAGACACCATCCCCGACGGCTCAGGCGATGATTCCGCCCACGGCGCAGCGTCCGGCCGGCCAATTGGCCCAGGCCCCTTCGGTCGTCTCGAAGGTTCGAAGCCATCAGAAGCGTCACCTGCGGGCGCATTCGCGCCACGGCGCCTCGCGCGTCAGCCCCGGCCGTCGGCCTCACACCTTGTGACCGAAGAGACTTGAGCCAACGCTATCACCCGGGCCGGTCGATAACCGGTCCGGGCAACGCGATCGATCTGTCCGGGCGTTACTTGGTCACCGGCGCGATGGCCGGCGCGGGAGCTTTCATCTCCTTGGCCGCATCGCTCTTGGCACCCTTGTCCTTCTTCGTGGACTTCTTCGCCTTTTTCGCGGCCTTGTCACCTGTTGGCGTCGCGGAGTCGCCGGCCGGGGGGGTCGCTTCGGCGACGATGCGCGCTTTGGCGGAATGATGCGTGGCCGGGACCGCGAACGCGGAGCCCGACGAAAGGACGAGCAGCGACAAACCGAACAATCCAAACATAGCATTGCGAATCATGGTGATCCTCCGATGGTTTTGGGGTTTTCTCTTCTGGTCTTCACGACCGACGTCCGAAGAGACTGCATCGAAGGTGCCAAGGCGTTCGGCGTCCGAAGGGCACGATACGCACGGTTCTTCTCGGGGACGGCCGCCGCGTGTGAGGCGCTTTGGCTGTGGCGATTCGACCAGACTGGCGCGATGAGGTCACTGTCGCCAGGCCGGCTAGCGTTCCCGTGGGCTCAAGGAGGACAGGACGTGATCGAGGTGATCCAGTCGGAGACGAGACGGATGCCCGTCGCGTCCAAAACCGACGTCGCCAACTGCGGCATTCGACCGCTCTTCTTGTCGGCCGCCTGCATTCGCAGGAGCATCACGGACTTGGTGGGATCGCCGGGGAAAAGTCGCTTCGAGCCGGTCACGCCTTGATCGCCCTTATTGGGGTCGATGTTACAGATCTTCATCATCTGCAGGGGAACCCCGAAGCGCAGATCGATCGCCGAGTAGTTCCCGTCGGGGCGATGGCAACTCCCACAGTTCGAGTGCAAATAGGAGCGCGTCTTGTCCTCCGCGCTCGGCCCCGAAGATCCTTGCAGGCGATAGTCGACGAGTGGCGTCAAATGAGCGACGGCCGCGTCGAACAGACCGATGTGTTCCAACGTCGCGATCTGGTTCCCCATCACCCCCGATGGGTAGTTGAACGACCGATCGAACTGCCGTGTGTCCGGTCCCAGAGAATTTCCGACCGTCTCGTTGTGACATTCCAGACAGTCGTTGCGACTCGGGAAGTACCAGCTTTGGGCGCCGCCGCTTCCGTTCACGATATCCTTGGTCAGGCCGTTTTCGTCCACGATGTCGGCGTCCGTCTGCTGGTCGTTCCATTCGTAACTGTATCCGGCCCACATGTCTGGATATCGCACGAACAGCCGGGTCTCGATCAACTTGTTCGCGAACAAGAAATTCTTCACGAGCACAGTACCGACGGGGAGTATCCAGTGACCTTCGTCGATCGTCGTCCCCCCCATGAACGACGGCCGGCAGGTGTCGGGTTCTAGTGTGCAGTTCTTGACGTGGATCTTGGCACCGTCCGGTATGGCCATGAATCTCTGCTTGTCCGCGCCATCGGACCACAGGGGGCTGATGACGTCGTACGGGATCAGGCTCGGAGCCGGTTTTTTCGGGTCCGCAGGGTCGACACACCCGGTTGCGCTGAGCTTTGCGACCGGCGCTTGATCAATCTGCGCGGCGGGCGGGTTGCACGTCTGCTTCGCGGCCCGCGCGGCGATGCCGAACTCGGCCGCGTCCGTCGATGCATCCTGGCCCGACCCCCCGTCGATCAGCGGGGCGTCGGTCAACATTGCGTGGTCCCCTGCCCCATCGGCATCCGCGCCACCGTTTGACGACAGGTCGGTTTGCGCGTCAGGCACCGCGGCTGTCGTGCCCGAATCGGGCTTACTCTCCGCAGCCGTTCGACACGAGATCATCCCCACCAAGAGGATCGCACACACGAACTTCCGCGACGACAACCCGCCAAGGGTGAATCTCGATACCGCCTTCATCGCCCTGACTCGGTAAACCTGCAGCCTACTTCGGCCCGTAGACCTGCAACTTGTTCGAGAAGGTCGCGACGTATACCTTGCCGTTGGCGACGGTGGGCGGGCTGTACTTGGCGTACGTTCCCAGGTTGTCGGCCGCGTTCATCGTGCTGTTCCACAGGGATGCCTTGGACACATCGGCCGCATCGAAGGCGTAAAGCGCGCCAGTCGCAGTCGCATGCCACGCATCTCCCACGAGCGGGACATTGGCCCACACGATCCCTGTGCCTGCCTGATTACCGTTCGATGAAACCGTGAAGATCGCCGAAGGGTGCCCCGGCTTTCGCTCGGAGTTCTGGGACTTCAGGGTCAGCGATCCACTGCCCACCGCATAGTTCCGCAGCGAATTTCCCACCGTCCACGCGAACAAGGTGGGTCCCGCCGAGCCGTTCCAGAAAGCGAACGAGTTGACCTCTCCACCAACAGAGATCTGCTGCTTCATTGTCAGGGTGGATTGATCCAGCAGCAAGATGTCCCCGTCCTTGCCGCCGCCCACCACCTGCCCCGTGTTGCCGAGCAGAGCCGCGCCCGACTGCAGGTCGTTGTCACCGCTAACGTTCGACTGATAGTGGGCGGCGACGGTCATTCCGCTGCCGGATGGGGTCAATCTGACCACGTTGTTGCCCATATTGTTGCCGCCGCCCGTCCCGTTGCCAACGGTCAACCAGACGTCGGTACCGTCGCTCGATGGTCCCACTCCCGACTGCCACAGGGCGCCGGAGGAACCGGTCGGCGTCGAATTGTAGACGCTCTTGAGCGTCAGGGTCTTGGCGTCGTAGCCGTAGAGCCATCCATGATAGGAACCATTGTCGCAGTGGCTGCCAAACCCGATGTAGATGACACCGTTCAGAAGCAACAGGGCCAACCGGTTGAGATGGACCTGAACATCGAGGGCCGGCATCGCGGTCTTGCCAACCGAAACGGGTGAGCCCGCACCCTCTTCGCCCGTGGCCAGGTCGAGGGCGTGCAGTTGCTGGTCGGTCGACGTTTTGGCGACGACGTAGATCTTGTTATCCGCCAGGCTAATGACTGGGGTCGACGTGATCCCCACCTGGCCGCGCATATCCAAACAACCGGGGTCGTATCCGCCACTACCAAGAACGAGCGGCGTCCCCAGAGTCTTCGACCACAGGGGAGCATCGGGCGTCGCCGCGTCGGCGTCAAACGCGTAAATTATGTTCTGCACCGTGGCCACGTAGACAACATTGTGCTTCGCGCCGTTGACGGTGAGTCCCCCGACGTAGAGGGGCTGGCCGTAGACGTAGCCGTTGATGGTCCGCGAGAACAAAAGGCCGAATTTCGCCGCGTTGACGTTGCTGGTGTTGAGAACCGTCTCGTTCATGTTCGAGCCGCTGCGGGCATTATCATAGCGATTCGTGACCACCGCGAACGTGGTCGCCGCCGCGCCACCGTTGGGCGTCGTGCCGCCCGCGCCGGTCGCGCCGCCGGTCGCC
>JADGRC010000222.1 GCA_017881245.1 Pseudomonadota bacterium | reverse complement strand
GTCAAGCATCCGATCATCCGTGAAGCGCTGAAGCTGACCGGAATCGAGGAGCCCAACATCGAGATAACCAGCATGGCCGACATTCCCGCGGGCACCGGGTTGGGGTCGTCGGGGAGCTTCACCACGTGCCTGTTGCGGGTCCTGCACAAATACAAGAGGCATTTCATCCACCCGCGCGAGCTGGCCGAAATGGCCTGTCACATCGAGATCGATCTCCTCGGCGAGCCGATCGGCAAGCAGGATCAGTACATCGCCGCGTTCGGCGGGGTCACGGCGTTCGATTTCCATCCCGACGGCAGCGTGGGCGCGCGCCCCGTCGCGGCATCGGAGGAGACCCTAGACTTACTGGAGGACAACCTGATCATGGTGTCGACCGGGTTTTATCGGGCCGCGGGTCAGTTGTTGAAGGAACAGGACGACAAGAGCCGCCAGAACGACCAGGCGATGATCGACAACCTTCACACCGTCAAGGAATTGGGTTACCGCAGCCTGGAGGCCATCGAGCACGGCAATCTGCCCAGGTTCGGTGAGTTGATGCACGAGCACTGGTTGCACAAGAAGAAACGGTCCCCGCTGATGAGCAACCCGGATATCGATCGTTGGTACGACCTAGCGCTCGGCAACGGCGCGCTCGGGGGCAAGCTGATCGGAGCCGGAGGCGGGGGGTTCCTGATGTTTTACAGCGAAGAGAAGGCACGCCTGCGTCGGGCACTGCGCGACGCGGGTTTGATGGAGATCAAGCTCGGCTTTGACCATGAAGGTACCAAGATCCTCTAGACCGACTTGCTGCTCGAAAGAGGGGATCGGGCACTCGGCGTGAACGGCGTCCTGGCCGGGCTGTCGAATCGTGCCCGCTTGGCATGGCGTCGCGGCGATCCCTCCCTGCCGTCGGCCAATGCGGTGGACGAAACGTGGGGCCTGGGATTGGCGAGCGCGGCCGCGTTCTGGATGCTGCTTGTGGCGACATGGGGAATCGCGGGGACTTTTCCCGACGGTCACTTCGCAGCGACCGCGGGCCTCGGAACCGCCGCGCGGCAAATGTGGCAGTTCCACACGGTCTATCCGATTCTCACCAATGCCGTCGATTCGACCGGCGCGCCTCTGTACATGCACCATCCGTTGGGTGTCTTTTGGTCGACGGCGTTGCTCTTTCGGATTTTCGGTCAGGCGAACTGGGTCGTGCGACTGCCGGCCGTCGTCTACAGCACGCTGACGCCGTTTCTGCTCTACCGCATCGGTCGATCCATCTGGGGGCCGATCGAGGGGGCGTTGACGGCGATCGCCTATGTGAGTCTCCCCATCACTCTTGGCTTCTCGAACTTCCACGCCCTCGAAGGACCAGTGATCTTTTCGGTCGCTCTCACGATCTGGGGCTACCTGCGTTACCTGCAGACCTGGCGCGGACGATACGCAATCGCTGCGGGAATTGGGTTCGTCTGGGCGCTCAACAACGATTGGATCGCTTACGTCTGGGGCGGGATATTCCTTGCGTGGGTCTTCCTGCGCGGCTTCGTCCTGTCCGCGTCGTTGGTGGGCGAAACCAGGGCGCGACCGTTGGCTCGTTTCTGGGGCCTGCTGTGTGGGGCTGCGGTCCTTTCCGCGGTCCTGGCCATATACATGCTCGTGTCGACCGAGCGCCTCCCCGATCTATTGGGAGCGTATTCGTTCCGCGTGTCGGGGAATTCCATCCCGCTGGCGCAGGTTCTGCGCACGCGTCACGTTTGGATTGAGCTCATGTTTCCGGGGTTGGCCATCCTGCTTGGCAAGGTGGCCCTGCCGGTCATTCTGGCGCAAGCCGTTCGGCGCAGGCGCGACGGAGAGTTGCTCGTGCTGTCGATCCTGGTCATGGCGCTCTGGCAGTATTTGCATTTCAAGGAAGGCGCCGACGTCCACATCTTCTGGCCCCAGTACTTCGCTCCGTACTTCGCTCTTGGAGTCGGTGCGCTATGCGCTGGCGTGCGTGAGTTCCTTCCGTGGCTCGCGTGGCATTGGCCCTGCCGCCTCACGCGCTTGGCCGCTTCGCGGCGAGCCCTGATCGCGGCCTTGGTCGTCGGCCTACCCGTCGCGGCCGTGTTCAAGGACGGCGCGTCGATGATCCGCCTCGCACGCGAGACCGGCGGTCGATTCAACTCGCCCATGCTCCAGAGCGACATCGACAAGGTTGTTGCGGTGAAGTGGTTCGTTTCGCGTTTTCCGGAGCGCGAGAGTATCGCGATGCACCCCGGCGTGGCTGCCCATTGGGGCTGGCACTGGGAGCTTCGCCCACACCCGATCGTGCGACAACAGCCGCCGGGGAACGCGGCGTCGGCCGGCATCGCGCGCCTTTATCTCATGGACACCCGCTATGCGTCGCTGGAAGAGATCAAGCAGGCCGCGGCGACTTTCCATGTCTTTGCGGTGGGCCCCTACTGGCTCATCGACCGGCGGGCACCCGCGGCACCGCTCGATGGCTTCAGCTTCGATGAGCGAGAGCCGAGTGTTTGGGCTTGGTACTGGCAAGGCGGCACCGAGCCGCTGCGGACGGTTCGGCCCGATCCTTGGGTAACGTGGGAATGGCGGACGTTGTTGCATCAGGCGGCGCCCGTCCCAACGGGCACGCCTCAGACGCTCGAACAGGTGCGCGTCGCGCACAATATTTCCGTTACCCTCAAAGACGGGGCCGGGGCGGCACGCTGGCTGGGCGAGCTGCAACGTCGGTTGAACGTGCGCGTTACGGCCCACTACGATAACGGGGTGGAGCTGTTGGGCGTCGACCACCACCGTGGCGCCGAGCGCAGCCTCAATCTGTATCTTCTGGGCGGGGCATTTCGCGGCCACGCGAAGTTCTCGATCAGCGCGCACGTCGATCGCCCGCCTCGCCTATCGACACTCGCCTTCGACGAAGCCGAGATCGAGATCGCTCATCCCCCCGCGGTCCCCACGGAACTGTGGCAGGCGGGGCTCATTTATTCCGTGAAGGCGCCTTACCGTAAACGGCCCGGCCGGGAGCGGTTTTTCGGTCGTTTTACGCCGCTCGACGGCAAACCTTGTCCGGCGCGGGTCGGTGGTCCACGCACCGTCGATCTGGTCACGGTCGGCGGCTGGTTCTGAGACCGTTGGCCGTTCGTCGTTCGAACCTGGGCGCGTGGGCACGCGGCTCCTGCTGCAGGACCTGGTGCGGCCTTCAGGCGCCGGGGGCTTGCGGCGATCCCGTCGCCGCCGTCGCCGCGCGCGCCGCCCGTCGGGCCTCTCGATCCAGTTGCCGGCGTTGCTCCAGGGCAACCGCGTCGCGCGTGGCCTTGGCGCCTAGAATGAAACCCAACACCAATCCCAGGATCAAAATGACCGGGATGTAGATGAAGTGGGATGACGGGGGAACGTGCATCGATGACTTCGCTTGTCTGGTTACTCGGTCTTGGTCTTGGCCTTATCTTGGCTTCGGAGCGTCCGTTCCCGTGCGCTCCAGCCGCCGGCGCAACTCCGATAAGTCGCCTTGCACGCGGGCGAGGCCCCGGGCGATCACCAACAGATACAACAACAAGGCCAGCCAGATGAACCCGTACGCGGCTCCGACGAATGGTGTCGCCGGAAGCTGTTCGCGCGCTCCGTCCTCGACCTTGACGAATTCCTGGGCGACGGCCGGCAGCCCGCCGGCCAGCCACGCGACAGCGCCGGTTGCGAGTGCGAGGACGCGGAGCGGGATGCCGACATAACCAGATCGCGATCGCTTCATGTTCGTCATGTTCGCATTTCCATTTGATCCTCGACCAAGAGCTCCAGGTCCGCCAGCGTCGCGCGCGCGGTTTCCAGGCGAACGCGGACGGCCAGCAGGATGCCCCAAACCAGCGAAATCAGCGCGAACGACGCCCAGAACGCCGGGCGCATGCGTGGATCCAGCGAGGGGACGACGGTGGTCTGTGGGTGCACCGTCCGCCAGATGTCGACGCTCTTGTACACGAGCGGCACGTCGACCGCCGCGAACAGCGCCAGCGCGGCGGCCAGCTTGCGGCCCCCCGGTCCCCCATAGCGCCGGGCCAGCAGGTACCCATTCAGAATCAGAAAGAGCAACAGGGCACTCGTCAAACGCGCATCCCACTGCCACCAGACCCCCCACGCTTTTCTGCCCCAAAGCGGCCCGGTTACGAGGGAACAGGCACCAAACACGACGCCCAGCTCCCCGGCCGCGTGCGCCAACCGGTCCCCCCGTTCGGAGCCCTTGAACAGGAACGCAATGCTGCCGCCGGCGGCCGTGAACGTCGACGCGAACATCATGATCGAGCACGGGACGTGAAAGTAGAAGATCTTCTGCACCAGTCCCATGACGGGTTCCTGGGGCGCCGACAGGATCAACATGGGCACCGTCAGAAAGCCGATCGCGGCGATGACGAGGGCGGCCAGCAGTCCGGGGCCGACAGTTCGCATGACAACCTCTATACTACCAGGCGCCGACCCCGACCAACTTCGAGTGGTGCTGACCGATGTCCGACGATAATTTGATTCACGCGTTCCGGCAGGTGCCACGCACCGGCGTCATATATGTGACGACCGAGGCGGCGAAGCTCGGATACCGGTCGGGCGGGGATGACTGGTGCAATCTCGGCCAGGGCCAACCCGAGACCGGCCCTCTGCCGGGATCGCCTGCCCGCGTGCACCAGGTCGAGATCGACGTCGACGATCAGGAGTACGCGCCCATCGCCGGCATCGGCGAGCTGCGCGACGCGATTGCGGGCCTTTACAACCGGCTGTATCGGCGCGGGATGAAATCACAGTACTCCGCCGAGAACGTCAGCGTTTCGGGGGGCGGGCGCGCCTCCTTGACGCGCGCGGCGGCCAGCCTCGGGCACGTGAACCTCGGCCACTTTCTGCCTGACTACACCGCCTACGAAGAACTGCTCGACATCTTCAAGGCGTTCACCGCGATTCCCATTTTGCTGGAGGGCGAGCGTGGTTATGGCTTCTCCGCCGACGACTTGCGCCGCGAGGTGCGTGGTCGGGGCCTGTCGGCGCTGCTGCTGTCGAATCCCTGTAATCCCACCGGCAAGCTGGTCCAAGGCGACGAATTGGCGCGCTGGGTGCAGGTCGCGCGCGACGAGGACGCCGCCCTCATGTTGGACGAATTCTACTCGCACTACATTTGGTCCGGGCGCCCCGGGCAACTGCCCGTGGAAAGCGCCGCGCGGTATGTCGAGGACGTCGACCGCGATCCGGTCGTCTTGTTCGATGGGCTCACGAAGAACTGGCGATACCCGGGCTGGCGTGTGACCTGGACGGTGGCTCCCAAGAGGGTGATCGAAGCGGTTGCCAGCGCGGGCTCGTTTCTGGATGGTGGCGGCAGCAAGCCCCTGCAGCGCGCGGCGATCCCGTTGCTCGACCATGGCCACGTGGTGGCGGAGACAGAGGCCATTCACCGCGCGTTTCGCGAGAAGCGCGACCGGCTGCTGTCACGCCTGGAACGGTTGGGTGTTCGGACGGATCGCACGCCGGACGGGACCTTCTACGTCTGGGGACGAGTGGATGGATTGCCGCCGCCGCTGAACGACGGAATGGGATTCTTTCGTGCGGCGCTGTCGAAAAAGGTGATCGTTGTTCCGGGGGAATTCTTCGACGTGAATCCCGGAAAACGCCGCAGCCAGCGGTCGTCGCGTTTTCGTTCGCACGTTCGGTTCTCATTTGGCCCGTCGTTGGCGACGATAGAAGCCGCTTGCGATCGTCTGGCCGAACTGATTCAGGGCGGCGTCGGTTAACCGGACGCCCTCCGGACGCCCGAGCTCATTCCCCCGCGATGACCGGCTCAAAGGCCCAGAAGCCCACCACCAGGAAGATCACGTCGACGGTCGCCAGAAACTGCGTCCAGAAGATGGCGGCGTCCAGATCGGGGGTTGGGTCGAGCAGGTGGGCGGTTCCGCGCGCGCCCGCGATCAAGACCGGCACGATGATTGGGTAGAGCAGTGTCGATAGCAGAACGTCGCGGCTTTTCGATCGGAGGAGCGCCGCCGAGAACACGCACCCCACCGCCGCGAAGCCTAAAGTGCCGAGCCCCAGCAACAGGGCGATGCGACCGGCCTGTGCCCCCACGGCCGCAGAAAAAAACAGGCCGCCGAGGACGGTGATCAGGGACTCAACGCCCAACATCAATACAATGGTGGCGCAAAGCTTGCCCGCGTAGATGGCCCCACGTGGGACCGGCGACAGCAACAGCGCCCGGATGGCCTCGCCGTCCCGTTCGCGATCGAACGTTCGGCCGAGCCCGACGCTGCCCGAGACGATGATTGCGACCCAGAGGATGCCGGCGGTGACCGGCGGGGTGGGGGGCGTGCCGCCGACGACGAATGCGAAGCTGAAGATCAGGACGATGACGACCGCGAGGAACGCGCTGGTGGCCAGGATCTCGCGGCTCCTCCATTCGATCGTCAGGTCCTTGATCGCGATACGCACGGCCTGCGCCACGAACCCGGGCCGCCGCGCCTGCACGCCGGCGGATTGGTGCGGTTCAGCCGTCACGGCAGGTCTCTTCGTACGCGAGGCGCATCGCGGGCGCCCCCCACGGGCCATCGCGACGTTCGTCCCGCGCCACGCGTCCGCGCCGCAGGATGACCACGTGCTCGGCCAAGGATCCAGCCGAGTCCAAATCGTGCGTGACCAGCACGACGATTCTTCCAGCCGCGCGTTCGCGTCCCAATTCTCTGGCCAGCCAGGTCGCGCCCGCGGGATCGAGCGCGGATCCCGGCTCGTCGAACAGCAAGATGGCAGGCTCATGCAAGAGGGCGCGCGCCAGCGCCACGCGCTGTTGCATGCCGCGGGAGAAGGTCCGCACGGGCGCATCCGCGGGCGCATCGGCGAGGCCCACGCGTTCGAGAAGCGCGCGCGCGCGTTGCTCCGGCGCGCTCAGCCCGTACAGACGCGCGAAAAGGTCGAGGTTCGCGAGCGCGCCCAGATCCATGTATAGCCCCGGCTCGTGACCCACGTACCCGAGCGACGCGCGCGCCCGGGAGCCGCGCCGCAACTCCTCGGTCCCCCAGCGGACGCCGCCCGACGTGGGACCGATCAGCGTCGCCAGGATGCCGAGTAACGTACTTTTCCCCGCGCCGTTGGGGCCGACGATGGCCGTGATCTCGCCGGGGTTCATCGCCATCGACACGTCGACGAGAGCGCGCTTGCGGCCGAAAGTCCTACTGACGCGCTCCACGACCAGCGGGACGCTCGGTATCGGAGAAACGATCGAGGCGGCGCCTTGACCCACGGACATGATTCAAACCGCGCGTCGTTCGTCGAGCGCGGCGATCTCGCGATAGAGGGACTCCAACCTCTGGACCAGATCTCCGCGGGCGGCCTTGTCGCCCACGTCGCGCGTTTCGATGGCGACCAACTCCGAGAACAACTTTTCTCGTCGTTGCACCAGCTTGTCCCGATCGCCGGTCGTTCCTTTTTTTTCTCCCGCGCCGCCTTGTCGCGCGAACACAATCGCCACGCCGATCAAAGCGAGAGCCAAGAAGCCCGCCACGATTCGTCCCGTCTTGTCGGGGGCGGGAAGGCCGCGAACGGTGAACCGCAGCGTACCTCCGGGGGGGATGGATTCACCCCGCATCAACCAGTACTTCTTCGCGCCTACTTCACGCTCCTGACGTCCCGTGATTTGCGTGCTGTCGATCGTCAGACCGGCGATTTGATCGGTGATGAACGTGAATTCACCCAGTCCCGTCGGGAACGTCTGCGCGAAATCGCGTGTCGAGCCGGTAAAGGGCATCACGAAGCCGAAGGTGATCTCGTCGGGCGACTTTCGGTTTGGGTCGGCTTGGGGGCGATGGGGAGGGATGATCCCATGAACCGCGACGCCGATTCCCTTGCGAATCTCGATCTTGTGTTCACCCTCCGCCCCTTCGGCGTTGACGAACTCGCTCGGCAACCGAATCTCCACGCCACCCACACCCGGATCGAAAAGCTTGTCCGACGTATTTTCGAGGGGCAGGCTTTCGATGAATCCGACTGAGTCGTCGTGCAGTTGCAAAATCAGGCGCCCCCCCGGGCCGATCGTGATCACCGACGGGTCGGCGGTGCGCTGTGGGACGCGCAACTGGACTTTGACCCCGCCGTCGGTGGGAATGCCGAATCCGTCGGTGCCGAGCCGCAGCGCGCCGTGTTGCATCACGACCGCGGCGCCAATTTGGCTGGCCGACTTGGCGTCCGCGATTCCGACGAAGCGGGCCGTTCCGTCAGCCGTCGTGACCTGCCGCGTGACGTCGACCTGGCCCCCAGCGCGGACTTGACCAAGCTCGACGGTCTTGCCGGCCAGCGGTTGACCCGATTCGTCGACCGCCGACACTTCGATGGTGCCGAGTGGCAGACTCGGATCTCGACTCACGGTGCCAGTGACGATTCCCATCGTGAACGCCTTGGGTTTTTCATCACCGGCGCCGGTCGCGCCTTGGTTTGTGTCTGAATCGCCGCTGCCATCGCCGGATTCGGCCGCGCCGCCCAGCCCCGCGATCAGCATCGTGCGAATGCCACCGAGGTCGGGTACCGGGAAGGTGTCGGTTTCCAGCTTTTCACCGTCGACGACGACCTCCGCATGAAATTGATGGCCGACCGGCAGCCCCTCGAAGAACGCTCGCCCGCCCGCGTCCGTCTTGGCCGTGCGCTTGCGTGCCTCGCCGCCCGGTCCCGCAACGAGCGCCGTGATCTCCGCGCCCGCCACGGCGTTGGAGGGGGCCTTGCGCGCCACACGCACGGTCACCGAGCCCGCCGACATGCCACGGTCGGGCAGCGGCTTGCCGGAGATCTCGCGCAGGTTGGGCATCCCGGCCCCCCCCGGCGCCGCCCCGAGCATGGGTTGCGCCACCGCTTCGGAGGACCGCACGATCGTGGTCGCCAGCGCGATCAGGAGGACGACGAAGACCCGAGCCGCCCCTAAGAATCCCGACACAGTCACACCGGACCAACTGAAGCTGCTAACGCGCCTCCGGCACTCGCGGGAGGGCTAGCCCTCCCGCGGACCCACCCACTTGACGACGACGCCGGTGCGGCGAAGCCGCACCTCCCGGTCCTTGGAAAAGCTACCGCGATCGCCATTCGGAAAACTTGCTTCATGCGTTCCCATTTCGGACGGGTAAGGCTGTTACTTTGTTGCCGCATTTTTTGCAAAATTGCGCATCGACGTCGTTGACGGTCCCGCATACCGCGCAGCCCGTGGGGACGTCCACGACCGCCTCCGG
>JADGRC010000023.1 GCA_017881245.1 Pseudomonadota bacterium | reverse complement strand
TTCGCCGGCACCGACGGGCGCCCCGTCCGCGCAGAGCGAGAGCAGCTCACCGAACAGGTGGAGCGCGGAGGTGCCATCGATGATGGTGTGGTGGACGGTGACGATCAGATCGCCGCCGGCCTGGCCGCGCAGGTAGAGGCAACGCAGCAGCGGACCGGCGGGCAGGTCGAACCCACGATGCAGTGCGTCCTGCGCGGCGGCGATCCAGCTCTCGGGCCCGGCCTGCTCGCCGACCTCGAGGGGAATCGGACTCGTGACGTCGAAGTGGAAAAAGAAGTCCTTGCCGGCCGGGAGGATACGGGTTCGCAGCAACTGGTGGCGGCGTTGCAACTCGTCCAGCGCGGCGCGCAGGCTCGGAATTGGCAGATCGCCAGCGATCTGCAACACCGCGACGACGTTGAAGGGCGCCTCGTCGTCGGAGAGGCGCATGGCGTGCTCGAGCCCAGCCAGCTTGCGGCTGGCGGCGCCGTCAGACGGCGGCATGATTCCGGTGCGCTCCGGTGGGACCGGCATAGTCAAATCAGCGAACCCTCATGGTCATCTCACCTCGGCGCATTGTCAAGGTCACCGGTGACTCCGGGGCGCGAAGAGCCAGAGCACCGGCGCCATCATCGCGACGATCGTGAGCGTCACCGGCAGGAACATGACGCCGATGCCGGTCTCGACCCAGCCGTGCGAGGTCTGCTCCCCTGGTGAATCAGGTTTGGGAGGAGGATGCCGCGAGACCGGGGAAGGTGATTCGGTCGGGCCCGGCGGTGGCGCGTCGGATCGGTACACCCAGCCGACGTGGCCCCCACCGAGATCCGCGCGCGCCACGTCAAACGATGGTTTGAGTTTTTTCGATCTTCCCATCGCGCGTCGCCATTATAGCCGCCTCTCACGCTCCTGCTGCGTGGATCTTGATGTCCGCGTCACCGAATCCCGGTCTGAGACTCGCGCGAATGCTGAACCCGGACGTATCGCCGACCGTCTCGGTCGTGTTGCGCGAGTTCCCGCCGACGACAATCTCGACGTTCGTGCGTGGCCTTTCCAACGTATACTCCCCCGTACCGTTCGGATCGGTTCGCGTGAGGCTCGTCGAGCACGCGCGTCGCGAAAACGGCGACCGCGGTTTCGCGCGGCTACCCGCTGGCGATGCGCCTCGAGGGGCCGAGAACGCAGGGCAGAATGGTTCGGCCCAGAACGATCACACAGAAACTCGTCGTGTCGGCGGCGCCCGCTGCCGTCTACGCGGCGTTCGTGAATCCGCGCAAGCACGCGGCGTTTACCGGCTCGGCCGCGACCGGCTCCAGGCGCGTCGGCGGCACGTTCACCGCGTGGGACGGTTACATCAGCGGCGTCTACCGGCAGCTCTCCCCTGGAAAGAAGATCGTCCAGGACTGGCGCACGACCGAGTGGCCGGAAGGCGCGGCGGACTCGCGGGTCGAGCTCACGTTCAAAGCGGTCAAGGGCGGCACCGTGGTGCGCATGGTGCACTCGAATGTGCCAGCCGAACAGGCCGCCGCTTATCGTCAGGGTTGGATTGATTACTACTGGAGGCCGCTCAAGACGTATTTCTCGCGGGCTGAGGCCGCGACCGAGCGGTGAGGTCTTCTCTTGGGCGTTTCATAGAAAGGTGAGGTTCCGATGCGCGTTCATCACTCCCTGATTGTGTTGGTGGCTTGCCTCCTGCTCCTGCCCGTTCCCGCCCATGCCCAGGGGCACTTGCTGCACGGCATTGGGCCGGTCAACAGCTCGATGGGCGGCGCCGGCGTGGCTCTTCCTGAGGAGTCGCAGGGCGCGCTCCACGAGAACCCCGCGCTGATCGTCGACGCGGAAGGCAATCAGATCTCGTTCAGTTCAGAGTTCTTCAAGCCCGGTCTGCGGGTCGACAGCCGGGTCGGCACGCGCCTGGGATCGACCGACGCGACCGAGCAACTGGGCGTCATACCCGGCTTTGGCTGGATTGCCCACGACCCGAGAAGCAAAGTGGGCATGGGCTTCGGCCTGCTCGGCGTCGCCGGATTCCGTACCGATTATCCACAGGACAGCAGCAACGTGCTGCTCCTGCCCCAGCCCGAAGGGTTTGGCCGCATCGCCACCGATCTGACGATCACGAAGATTCCGGTGGCCTTTGGGATCCAGGTCAGCCCGAAGCTCGCGGTGGGTCTCTCGCTCAACGTCTACCGCGGGTTGCTGGCGATCAGCCCGCTCCCGGTCGTCGATCCAAACGTGATCTCTGGCGTCGGCATTCTTCCGTCGGCGGCCAATCAGGTGGCGAGTTGGGGATTCGGTGTCCAGTTGGGAATGCTGTACAAGATTAACCCGATGGCCAGCATCGGCGCGGCGTTCACGACGAAGCAGAAGTTCCAGCAGTACAGCTGGAACTCGACCAACGCCAACCCCCTGTCGGTTTCGTACGGCTCCGCCCGGCAGCTGACATTCGATCTCGACGGCCCGGCGACCGTCACGTTCGGCGTTGGTCTGAAACCGAGTAAGAAACTGCATGTCGCGATCGACGGTCGCTACGTGCACTACGACGGTGTGGCGGGCGTCGGCGGGCCAGGCGGCGTCGATATCGTCAACCACAAGCTCATCGGGATCGGATGGCGAAACATCTGGGCGGGGATGGCGGGGATTCAATTCAGTCCGTCGCCCATGCTTTCGGTGCGAGCCGGATTCAACTACGCCCA
Source organism: Pseudomonadota bacterium (assembly GCA_017881245.1). Lineage (GTDB taxonomy): Bacteria > Myxococcota_A > Polyangia > Fen-1088 > Fen-1088 > FEN-1088. Next base: position 1,174 of record JADGRC010000023.1, on the reverse strand, counting down.
GACGCCGATTCGCCAGGGGATCACCGGCGCCGCAGCGCTCACGTCTGGAAGCGCCGTGACCAGCATGGGCACGCCCGCCACCTTCCAGAAGCACTACACGGCCGGCGTGGGCATGATGATGAACCCGCACATGGGGTTCGATATCGCCTACTACCGCGTGCCGCGCGAAACGGTGTCGGGACCGATCCTCAGCCTCTACACGGGTGTGGTTCCCGACAGTCAGATCGACATGTCGAACAAGATCGACTCTTTGTTGATCGGATTGAATTTCCATTTCTGAGTTTGGTCGCAGGCGCCGCGGCCCGCCCCGACGCGATCAGCAGATGATCCCGGGCCGTCTGAAGGCGCTTTCATACGATACGAGTGGGTTCCTGGAGGGTTTTATGCAAACGGTGCGAGTGTCCTTTTCGGCGGTGTTGGTAGCGCTGGTCGGCGGATTTCTCGGGAGCATGGTCTTCTCGGGCAGCGGGGCGCACGCGGCGACCACGACCAGCGTTCTCCAGATCGATGTCAACAACATCACGACGTATCTCGCGGACGTGGACTACGCCCATCTGGCGTCGCGGTCCGAGCCGACGCCGACCGCACCCAAGCCGTTCATGAATCTCTACGGCATTGGTGACATCTATGCCGTCGATGGCAAGCCGGCGCGTGGGACGTGGTCGGTCTTCACAGCGCTCAACTTCCTGGCGCCGGTCAAGTCGCCGGGCATCGCGATTGCGGACACGTTCCGGGGCGGCGTGGCGGTCACGAACTTCGAGATCCTCAATTCCGACTTCTCGCCCAGGGGGACGCTGATGGCGATGGGCCTGGCCGGCGGCCAGGCGCCCCCGCTCTCCGGCGCGTTTGGATTGCACTTCGGCAACCTGGCTGTCGCCGGCGGCACTGGAGAATTCGTCGGGGTTCGTGGCGTGTCCGGTGAAAATACAAACCCGACCGATTCGTTCAGGTTCGCGTCGACGTCCGAGGACCCGTCAATTCGTCGCGACGTCAACGGCGGGAAGCTCACCTTCATCGTCACCATCATCCGGTGACGAGACGAAGGTTTCCGGCCTCTAGACAGACATGCCTGAGCGGGTGAAGTACGGGTTCGGTTTCCCGGACTCGACATAGCCCTTCATCCGCCCCAGGATCTGGCTCCAGGTGTAATTACAGCCTGCCTGGTAGTCTGTGA
>JADGRC010000221.1 GCA_017881245.1 Pseudomonadota bacterium | reverse complement strand
GTGACGATTCACTTCCCCGATTCGTACAGGAAGCCAACTCCTGAAACGAAGGATGGGGCGAAGGAAGCGCCGGCCTCACCAGAAACGGGCCGGGGACAAGGACCTACTCGTAAGTAGTCTCGTCAGGTGTCATCTCTATTAATCGGGGCAGATAAACGGAATATCGTAGATCGATCTTGGCCCGCGGATCGGCTCGTCGCCTCCTGTCGCGACGGGGATGAGAACCCCACTTCTCGTTCCCACTGGTCACAACTGGGACATCTTGCAGTCCTATCGGAATGGTATCGGCGAGGCTTCCGCCCGAAGCACAGAGACAAAGCGAGCGAAGCGATCCGCCTCAACTGGCGAACTGGATCATCCCGGGTGCGGGATCGCTGTGCCGAACAAGGTGATCTTCTCGGCCCCGGAACGGGAGCAGAAAGGACCGAACACGCGCCCTAACCCCGGTCCGTCGTTCGCGACGCACGCCAAATTGTCGGTTCTGAGCTAAACTATGCACCGGAGGCCCCCATGACGATTCGCCTTGCGTTGGTTCTCGCCGTTCTGGGGATCTGCCCGATTACCGCCTTCGGGCAGAGATCCGGCGCTGCGGTGCGGGGTCCCGTTCCCGTCACTTTCATGTTCGAGGCGTACGGCATGGGCTGCCAGAGCGGCGTCCCCTTCGCGGGCGATCGGGTCCGCGAGACCACGCGGACGCAGCCCGATGGCACGCGCGTTTCGCAAACGTTCCCAACCGAGCGCATGGCCAGGGACGCCCAGGGGCGGATGCACGAGGAAAGGGCGTTCGGTTCGACCGTGTCGATCGTCATAATCCGGGATTGCGTGGCAGGCGTGGCCTACATTCTGGACACCCAGGCCAAGGTGACGCACCGCGTCGCGTTGCAGCCCATGCCAACGCGGGAGGAGCGCATGGCGGCCCAGCCGGCCCCGCCCCCTCAGGTGGCGGCGAATCCCAAGCCCCAGACCACCTCCGAGGACCTGGGAACTCAGGTGATCGAGGGGTTGATGGCGCACGGAACGCGCTCGGGGGTCCTCTACCCGGTTGGCTATCAAGGCTCCCAGAATCCCGTGGGCTCCGTGAACGAGGTTTGGACATCCACGGAACTCAACGTCCCGCTGCTGCAAGCGCAATCCACAGGGGGGCTGCACCCGCTGGACAACACGGTCAGGCTCATCAACATCAGCCGGAGCGAGCTGGACCCCGCGCTCTTCACGCCGCCCGCGGACTACAGCGTGGTGGAGGAGTCCGGTCCCCGCGTTACGCTTCACTTCACGGCGCGGTAGCGCGGAATCAGCCGGCCATTACCCTGGGCGCGCTGTCCAAATTCGAGCCGCGAACGAAAGGGAGCGGTTGGACGGTCATTTCGTAACGCGTTAAGTCCAAACTCAGCTGGCCGCAACCTGCGGCGCGCAATCGACCGGGAAATTCATGCTGAGAGCTGAAGCCGGCCAGCGGGCGGGTGGAAAGTCGTTTTCCAGAAACCCCACTTCATGGCCACAACGCCACTCCTATCCCCTTCGGCGCCCGTAGCGTATACTTCTTGCATGTTCGAGAAATACACCGAGGCCGCGCGGCGCTCGATCTTTTTCGCACGTTATGAAGCCTCGCATTTTGGCTCTCGTCAGATCGAGCCGGCGCACCTGCTGTTGGGGATCATGCGCGTAGTTCCGGAGCTTGCGCGCGACTGGATCGGCGACGATCAGGGCATTGCGGGGCTGCGATCAGCTCTCGAAGAGCGGCAGCCGCAATCCGCCGAGAAGATCCCGACGAGCGTCGACTTGCCGCTGAGCGACGCGTCTGCACGCCTCCTGGCCTATAGCGCGGAGGAGGCGGAACGCCTCGCTCATCCCTGTATCGACGCCGCGCACCTTCTCTTGGGCCTCCTGCGCGAGAATGGTCCGGCGGCGGAAGCGCTAACCGAACGCGGCGTCACGCTGGAAGGGGCGCGACTGCGAACGCTCGCGCATCCCCCCGCTCCCGGCGCGCAGGTCCACCAACCGGTTGTCGGGCCTCTTTTCCTGCAATTGCTGAATCGTCTCCCGGAAACCCGCATGGGGGCGGCGGCACGACTGCTTCAGGCCCTTTGCGAGGAGCGCGTCGAGATCGCCGGAAGCGATTCGAAAGGCCGCTTCAGCTTCACTTTCGAGCCGAAGGGCGGCTCCAGCGGCACCCCGCCTGAGGTGCCCTGATCGCGGCAAGTTGGGCCTAGCCGGTTTTTGCTTGCGCTCATACGGCTGCGGCTCAGCAACGGTGCCGGGCACTTGTCCAGAAACCCCACTTCAAGGCCACTACCCACTTTCAGATGCACGTTTACTTGGTCAGCCGCGTCTATAGACTGTGGAGGCGACTAGGAGGATGAGGCTAACAGTCGCGATGTTGTTGGCGTCCGGTGGTGTATTGGCGCAGCCCACCGTGGTTGCGCCAGCGTTCGATGTGGCCTCTGTCAAACGGCTTCCCGTCGACGCCCCCCGCAGACCATCGGTTTACGAGACCACACCGGTCGGCATCAACCTCCACGTAACCCTCGGCAACTGCATCTTCTGGGCCTGGGGATACGAAAACTCCCGGGTGGTCGGCCCGAAGTGGCGCGACTATCCCACCGATGTCGTCTACGACATCGTCGCTAAGAGCGCCAGCCCCGTTCCAGAGCCACAGCTCAAGCTGATGGTGCAGGCGCTGCTGAAGGAGCGTCTCGGACTTGCCTTCCATGTTGAGACGAGAGATCTCCCGGTCTACGCACTGGTCGTCGCTCGAAATGGGCCCACGTTTCAAAAGTCTGACACTGTGGGAGATCCGCACAGGAAGTCCGCTCCTGGAGGATCGCGTGCCACCATGTTTGAGAGGTTTTCGATGGCGCAGTTGGCCCAGATCATGGACCCTCCGGTTACGTCGCGTCACGTCGTAGACCAGACCGGACTCGTCGGCGCATTCGATTTCACCTTGGACCTCACACCGTACCTTCTTGACCCCGGGACTGGCTTGCCGGTTCTCGACAGCACAGGCCGGCAAGACGAAGAGGGCGCATACATCTGGGCCCTTCCCGCGCAACTCGGGCTCAGACTGGAACCGAAGACGGCCCCGCTCGAAGTGATGGTCATCGACCACGTCGAGAAAGATCCCACCGCCAACTAGCGCCGGGAGAAAAGAATGCTCAGGTCGGCCGACGTTTTGCGCGCTGGCGCAACGGCTTTCTTGGACAAGTGGACCGCCCGCCCACAACGGCGGCCCAATGGAAGCAAATCCCACTTGTCGGCCGCGACTGAGCGCACGTAGGGCGCTCCCCGACGCATTAATTCTCTGTCGGCGTCTTGTTGAAATGGTCCACGACGAGGACGTCAATAACAGCTTTCGCGCGCTGAAGCTGCAAGCCAAGCTGTTCCACAAGGGCCGAGTTGAGGGGCGGCCAGGATTCGCTCGGTTCGGGAACCGAGGCCCCAGGCGCCGTTTCCGCCGCAGCCCTCTGCGCCATTTGAGCGGCAATGACTGGGGAACCGAACTTCAGGACGAAGTCGTACTTGCCGGTCAAGCCGGTCTTGTCGACAACCATCTCGCCGCCAGGTCCAGCCAACGCCTTGGCCAGGTCGCCGATGCTCTGCATCCGGCCGGCGTACACGAACCCCTCGGCACGCGCTGAGCGGATCAGCATGGGGCGGCCCGGCGGGAGTTGCGGGTTACTGTTCCTATCCCACGTGAGGCGTGGCGTCACAGCGGAAGCATCGGCGGGCGCGGGTTCGGCGGCCTTCATCTTGAGCCCGCTCTTGGCGACGGTCAGCCCTTGAACACTGATCTCCTTCTGTTCGTGATGTATCGCCAGACCGGTCCGTTCTATCAACAGACGCCGGATCATCAGATTGAAATCCTCGCGGCTGGTATTCGGAGGAATCTTGGCTACGATATCGTACCGCGCGTCCGCCAGCGAGGAGGGGTTGGCGAGCTGGCGCGAATCCAGATCCCAGGCCCTGACTATCAGCGTGGACAGGGCCATGTTCGCGCACGTCCACTGGCCAGGGGATGACGTCCCGGGACCTCCCTCGTCCCGGACCCTGCCGGACGGATACATCGCGTTGCCAACCTCCACCGGTGCCCTATCGGCGGGCGACGTCGCCCTCACCGAAGCTACCTCAAAGGCCGGACCGTCCGCCGGGGACTGAGCCGCAGCAGCGGCGACCGTCATGAAAAGAATGGTCAATTGAGGGCACTTCGATCTCTCTGCCATACGTTGACGATTATAGCGCCAGAAGCACCTCCCAAATTCCGAATATGCTCTGATCCAAACGCAGTCCAGCGGCGTCGCGGCAGAAAAACGGGATTTGCGGAAAGTACACCGGGACGGTCCGGTTTGGGATCGGTAGTTTCCCCAAATCCCACATATCCGGCCAATCTCTGCCTATTTTCCCGGTGCACCGCGTTTGCGCACGATTGCGAGGATCTTAGTGAGACGGTTGGAGAGGC
>JADGRC010000220.1 GCA_017881245.1 Pseudomonadota bacterium | reverse complement strand
GGCGTGCCGTCGAAATCTCGATCGCGATCCGAAACCCCGCACGAGCAGACGCCTGGCTCTCGCTTGCCCGGGTCGTCGGGGCAACGGTCGTCGCAATCCACCACGCCATCGCCATCACTGTCGACGTCACCGACGAGGCAACCACAGACTCCGGGGTTGACCTTACCGGGATCGCTGGGGCAGGCGTCGTCGCAGTCCGGAACACCGTCCGCGTCGGTGTCGGTATCGGCCGCGCCGCAGCCGCACAGGCCAGGCGACACTTTTCCCGGATCAGATGGGCATAGGTCGTCGCAATCGGCCGTCAGATCGCCGTCGCTGTCCAAATCGGGCGTCCCGCATCCGCACGTTCCAGCCCCCACCTTGGTTACGTCGCCAGGACAGGCGTCTTGGCAGTCCGGAACGCCATCCTCGTCGGTGTCCGTGTCCGCGACACCGCAGGAACACGCTCCCGGGGACGTTTTGTTCCCGTCGCTTGGACAGGCGTCCACGCAGTCTGGAGTCCCGTCGGCGTCCGAGTCGGTCTCGGGAACGCCACAGCCGCAAACCTGAGGCGCGGTCTTGGTGGGATCGGACGGACATCCGTCGATCGCGTCGCACGAACCGTCGGCATCCCGGTCCGGCAGCGGGGGAGCGGTGCACGTCCCACTCGTCTTCTCGCAGTAACCCACCCCGTGGCACACCGACGGCCACACAAGTAACGTTCAGGCATTCGCACGCGTCGCCGATCCCGTCCCCATCGGTGTCGGTCTGCTTCGCCGTCTCGTCGTTCACACAGTCCACTTCTTGCGGGTCGCAGTCGCTCAGGTGGTAGTCGCAGCCCGAGGGTGTCGGGTGCGAGGGGATGACATCGGCTCCAAGTGATTCCGCCGCGTTCGGCACCGTTGGGCAGTTGTCTTTCCAGTCGAAGACACCATCCCCGTCTTTGTCGACGGCCGCTCGCTCGATGCGAAACTTGACCGGAAAGACGGCGCCGATCTTCACGCCCACGAGCTCGTGGCGGTCGAGTCCCCGAAGGTCGGCGGCTGTGTTTCCCACCCGCACGTCGGCCCCCCCGAGCTCCTTTTCCCCCACGAGCACCCGCAGGTGGTAAGCGTTCGCGGGGTCGAGATCGTAAAGACCGGTGCGCCACCGCACGATGTAGAACTCCCGCCGTGGATGTCGGCGGACCCTCTCGCCCGTCTCGGCTGTCAAGCTGGCGACCGTTGAAATGGTGGCGCCCGTAACCGGATCGACCCGATCTATGCGAACCTTGGGATTCAGTCGCGGTTCAAAAACGCCGGTGAACGCCCGCGGCGGATCCGCTACGACAGGTGCCAGAAAGAAGAAACCCGGCGTCGTCGTCGTACTGTGACCCTGCTCGGAGATGAGCGCACGCGAATTGGTCGATACCAATTCCCGGTCGATGCAGCCAATCACTACGACGGCCAAACCCAGCAACGCCCGACAACGGCCGATCCTCGACTCTGACATGTTCAACCTCCCTCTCACTCGAACGTCGCCTCCCGTCTGAGCCAAACGGAACGTAGCCTGGCCGCGAAGTTCGGACAAGAAGAAAATAGGTAGCAAGCAACATGCGCTGAGTGACAGGACGTATTCGTCCACCGCCGGTTTGAAAAAAGACGACTGGTCGGGCTCGGCATGGTCAAGGACAGGGTTGCTGCCATGAACTTGGGGTGGCAGACACATCACATGAAGCCCGGCCCTGCTTCAGTTTGTTCGAGGTGGCGGATTCACTGAAGGTCGTCTATCGGGTGCCAGCGCCGGGTGGGTATGCGAAGGGGGCCGGTCGCCAACCGCCACCCGGTCGAGATAGGTGTCCTGTCCACGCTTTCCCATTGCCCCGCGCCGCATCCCGCCTCATCCCAGTCTCCCGCCCGTCGACCGGCCGCCGACCGGAAGGGGGGGCAAGATCTAGACTACCGGGGCCCTCGACCCGCTCCGACACGTAGCCCTCATTTCAGGGAAACAACCGTCGTTCAGGGCGCCGTGGCGATAAGGGCGATTTTCGCCTACCCTATCGCCTACCACCCTCCGCCCAGCGAGCGCGAGACACCAACAGAAAAACGTGAGTCCAGCCGAAACGGAAAGCTACAAGCCCATGATCGCGTTTGTCGCGGGAACCCGTCCGGAATTCATCAAGATCGCTCCAGTCGTGGAAGCCTTGAAACGTCGTGGTGCTCCACTTTCCATCGTGCACACGGGCCAGCACTACTCGTATGCGCTGGACGCTATCTTCTTCGAGGAATTGGGGTTGCCGAAACCCAGCTCGAACCTAGAAGTCGGATCGGGAGAGGCCGCCCACCAACTCGGGACGATCATTATTCGTAGCGCCGAGGCCTTGTCCAAGTTGCGGCCCCGCTGGGTGGTGGTTCAAGGCGACACGAACAGCGTGCTTGGTGGCGCGCTGGCCGCTTACAAGCTCGGCGTGCCGATCGCGCACCTGGAGGCGGGGCTGCGCAGCGATGACTGGGACATGCCCGAGGAGGCCAATCGCGTCCTGGCTGGTCGCGTGGCCGCGCTTCACTTGTGTCCGACTGACTTGCAGCTCGAACGCCTCCGACGGGAAAACATCGTGAGGGGTGTCCACGTCGTGGGCAACACGATCGTCGACGCGGCCTTGATGAACGCGGACCGCGCGCGCGAACGTTCTAAGGTGATCGAACGTTTGGGTCTGGTTGGAAAACGATACGCGCTCGTGACGTTGCACAGACCGTCCAACGTCGATTCGGAGGAGCGTCTTACCGCTGTCATGCGCGCCTTGGGCGCCGTTGCCAAGCACCATGGACTGTCCCTCGTGTTTCCCATTCATCCGCGCACGCAAGCCACCATCCGTCGAATGGCGGACGGCAGCCGGTTTTCCGAGTCTCCGTTCATCACGACCGAGCCTGTTGGCTACTTGGATTTCCTGCGATTACTCGCCGACGCACAGCTCACGCTGACCGACTCCGGTGGAGTGCAGGAAGAGGCGTGCACGCTGCGCGTCCCGTGCGTGACCTTGCGTAGCAACACCGAACGGCCCGAGACCGTGACCGTCGGAGCCAACCTGTTGTGCGATTCCACCGTTCCGGGGGTGCTGGAGGGGGTGGTGGAGACGATGCTCAGCCGGGCGCGTACCTGGGCAAATCCCTTTGGCGATGGTCGGGCTGGTGATCGCGTCGCGGATTTGTTGCTAGATCCCAAAACCAGGCGGACCCCGTCGGGCGCCCCGTAGACCTGGACAGGAAACGACCTTGGACCTTCCATTTCTTTCGTTCGCAGCTATCGCCAAACGCGACTTGTTGGGATTCGCCCATCCGGTCGGGGATCCCGAGCGGCATCTCGCTGCAGCCGTGGACTGGTTGGCGCTTGCCCACGACAAGGGCGTCGGCGGCGGTGTGAGTTACGGCTACTCGATTCGGGGTGGCTGGCGGCCGCCTTATCGCGAGACCTCGGGATACATCGCGGAGACCTTCTACGACCTGGCGCGCGACCTCGGCTCGGCCGAGCACGGTGAGCGCGCCACCCGCATCTGCCGGTGGCTCTGCCGCG
>JADGRC010000219.1 GCA_017881245.1 Pseudomonadota bacterium | reverse complement strand
CGAGCCGCCGGGCACCGCGGAGGCGGTCCGGCATCGCGCGATCGCCTCCGCCCGGGCCGAGCTCCTGGTCCCGATCGCCGTCGCGAGGCGGGCCCGCATCCATCATTCGCCTGATCCGAAGCGCGCCCGGACCATCGCCGTGGACGGCGCGCGCCCGACGGTGAGCACGACACCATCGCGCGGCCGGTCCTGCGCGACGTGAGTCAGCGCCGAGGCCAGGAACAAGCCCGCCAACCGGGCCTCGACCGCCGGATCATCCGTGACATCCGCGGCGATCAAGAGGCCATCGGGCTGGAGCGCCGGGACCAGCGTCGACATCCAGTCGGCAGCGGCTGCCTCCTCCAGCGCCGACGCGCCCTCGATCACCAGCGCACCTGCGGTCCCGCGCCCGAGCGGCAGCTCGACCCCGGCCATCACGGCGCCAAGCCGGACCTTGCCGGTCGTCGCGCGCCGCGCGATGCGTCGGGCGCGCGCCCGGTCGTCGGGCTCGAACAACAACATCACCGGAAGCTCCGCCGCGAGCGTCTCCCCGAGCCACAACGGACCGATCACCACGGTCGGCCCGCGCCCGCGGAGGTGGGTGAGCAGCCGATCCAGCACCGCGACGGTGCCGAGCGGGCCGGACAGAAGCGGTCCTCGCACGGTTCTCGAAGGTAACACCGCTTCCCCAAGTCCGTCACGCTGGCCGACATTGCGCATCGAGTAAGAATTCATACACTATTGGTATGAAGTCCCTCGTCTCCGAGAAAGGGCAGGTCACGATCCCAAAGGCCTTGCGCGATCGCCTGGGCTTGCGGCCGGGGACATCGCTAGATTTCCAGGCCGAAGGCGGCAAGTTGGTCGGCACAAAGACGGTCAACGAAGATGTCTTCCGAAAATGGCGCGGGCGGGGCCGCCTTCCAGAAGGAATGTCAGTCGATGCGTACTTGAACGGCGGGCGAGACGGGCGTGCGGACCGCCGTTGATTCCAGCGTTCTCCTGGACGTCATCACCGACGATCCCGCCTTCGCTGATCGATCGGAGGCCCTATTGCGTCGAGCTTCCCGTGAGGGCTCACTGATTGTTTGTGAATGCGTGCTGGCTGAGATTCGGCCTGCGTTGCCCGAACACGAAGTCGATGAATTCCTGGCTGACTGGCACATCCAGTTCGTGCCGTCCACACGCGACAGCGCTCTGCTGGCTGGACAGATGTACGGAACGTACTTGCGCCGCCGCACGCGCGCGAGTGGCCGGGTCATCCCCGACTTTCTTATAGGAGCGCACGCCCTGTTGACCGCCGATCGGCTGGCAGCTCGTGACCGGGGCTATTTGCGGGACTACTTCAAGAAGCTCACCGTGGTCGCGCCTTGACGGTTCCGTGGTGGTCTGGCAATGGCGACAGCCAGGACTGATACTCTCCGGCGCACCATGATCTCGGCACAGGGCTCGGTTCAAGACAGCGGGTTTCTCGTCACCCGGGTGGAGGACGTGCTCAACTGGGCGCGCAAGAACTCCGCCTGGTACCTGCTGTTCGGCACCGCCTGCTGTGCGATCGAGCTCATGCAGACGGGCGGTCCGCGCACCGACCTCGAGCGCTTCGGGATGGCGCCGCGCGCCTCCCCGCGCCAGGCGGACCTGATCATCGTGGCCGGCACCGTGACCTACAAGATGGCCACGCGCATAAAGATGCTCTACGACCAGATGCCGGAGCCGAAATACGTGATCTCGATGGGCAGCTGCTCGAACTGCGGCGGGTTGTTTCAGCTCGCCTACAGCGTCCTCAAGGGGATCGACCAGGTCATCCCCGTGGACATCTATGTCCCCGGCTGCCCCCCGCGGCCCGAAGCCTTGCTCGAGGGCCTCCTCGCCATTCAGAAGCGGATGCAGCAGGAACACGGCTGGCTGCGGCGTCTGTGGAACCGACGTCCCCCCGCCAACATCGAACCGAAGACGTCCCCCAAACCGTAGGACTGGCACCCTGTGGGGGCCGGCCCTATACTGTACGCCTCTGAATTCCCAAGGAGATACCATGTCGTTAGGTGCCACCGAAGACCCCCCGAAGTCCTCCACTCTCCCCGCTACCGAGCCGGCTGCCGAAGCCGAGCCCGCGCTGGTGCTCCTGTCGGACAAGGCTGCGTTGAAGATCAACGAGATCCGCGGGGAAGAGAGCATCGAGGATAGCTACGCGCTACGCCTCAAGGTCCAGGGCGGCGGCTGCTCGGGGTTCTCCTATGACCTCTATTTCGATCAGCCGGCGGAGATGGACCGCAGCTTCGAGATCAAGGGCGTCAAGCTGATCTGCGACCAGATGAGCCTCATGTACCTGGTCGGCACCGAGGTCGACTACGTCGAGGGCCTGCATGGAGCCGGGTTCAAGTTCATCAACCCGAACGTCAAGTCGACCTGCGGCTGCGGCAGCTCGTTTAGCGTGTAAAGATCCCGCAGGGGGGACTTCGTCCCCCCCTACGAGACCCCCTCGGATCCTTGGGAGGTGAGCCGGCGCGGCGGAGCCGCGCCTCTCGTCGTTGAACCCGCTCACTTCGTTCGCTCTGGCGGCCTGGCAAAAAAAACCATGGAGGGGTGTGATGCAGCGACGTGAATTGTTGGCTGGGATCGGGGTGGTGGCGGGGGGAGTGCTGGCGGCGGGTCGGACCCGGGCGGCGCCGGTCGCGGGAGCTACGAAGACGCCAGCTGGTGGGTCCGCGTTCGCGGGGAAGCATGCGGTG
>JADGRC010000218.1 GCA_017881245.1 Pseudomonadota bacterium | reverse complement strand
GATCTTGTCGGCACGACGATGTTCATGAGTGGCGCCCTCAAGGGCACCTGGGCGTTGGACGGCAAGGGCCATGTCTGCCGCACCGCTGTCGGCAATGTGCCGCCGAACGTACCCAATCCAAGCTGCTTCCCGATCGCGGCGCACAAGATTGGCGATAGCTGGAAGTCGAAGGATGGCAAGCAAACGCATACGCTGAAGGCGGGAATTCTGTAGCCCGACGATTGCCGCCGACCCGAAGATGAGGGTGCTGAGGCCTACGGTTCAGCAGCCTGCAGGACGGCGAAAAGCAACTGCCCCAGGGCCCAGACGAATGTCCGCTTTGGGTCGAAAGCGGACGCTGGTCGGACGCGCGAAACCGGACGTTCCGATCTACGGCGCGCAGCCACAGGTTGCGTTGCCGGCAAGCACCGGACCTACTCGACGATGACCTTCCGGCTTACGGTCCCCGCCTTCACGGCGCGTTCCGTGAAGCGCAGGTCGTCCCAGCCCTTCCGAGAATAGAGCCTGGTCTGATCGCCGTAGTGGGGCGAGTTGGGATTGCTGGACTCGGAATAGGTCAAGAGGCCCTCGCTCACGGGGCCGCGGGGGGTAAATTCCACGGTCATGATCCAACTCGCGCCACCCCTTACCTCAGTCCAGCCGAGGACCGGCCGAGGCTCACCCATGTCAATGGCGTTGAACACACCGTCGACGCCGGGCCCGCCATGGATCGGCACAAGTTCGCCGCCGCCGCGGTCGTCGCGTTGGACGTCGGCGAGGCGCGCATCGAGCGGAATCTTCAGCAAGTCCAGACGTTCGACGGCTTTCCCGAGTGCGCCGAGAACCGCGGGGTCGTCCGCATCCAGGGTGTTCGGCGTACGTAGCGGATCCGCTGGATTGAACGGGACCTTGAACTTTAGCCCGCCATTCTGGGCGAAGAGATGGAAGAGGTGTGCACCTCGGCTGTCGAGGTTCGTCTTCAGGTCCCACTTTGCCAGCGCGTCGCAAGCGCGCGGCAGGCGGGGATCAGCGGAACGCCTGCAGGCCGCGACCAGGTCATCGCGCACCAGCTCCCCGCCGAAATGCCGATCGCCGAACATGACCTGCTGCAGGTTCGCGAGGTCGAACTTCTTGCCGTCCAGACCGTCGGTCCCAGCCACGCGCCGTTCGATCTGATCGATCGCCAGGCGGGTGCGGAGGCTGCGGCGCGTGCCCTCATCGCCCCAGATGCGGCTGAAACCGGTGAGGGGTTGATGCGGGTTGGTGAGCCAATAGCTGTCGTTGCTCTGTTCCACGTAGTCGGTGCGCAGGATATTTGGCGCAGCGCGCGGACCGAACATGCCGGGCGCGGTGGAGTCCGCGTCGGTGCGCCAGTCGCAGGCAGCGCGCGAGCCGTCGAGCACCGGCCGGCGGCCCTTGGCCCAAGCTTCGCGACCGATGTCGGACACGATGCAGGCCTTGGCCAGGTCCTCCGGCACATTGGGGACTAGGCCGGTGTCGCCGTAGAAGGCCTCACCCCCGGCGTCGACCGCGGTGAGGTTGAAGCGGAACGACTGGTATCGCGCCAAAGCCTTCTGAAGGGCGCGCGCGCTACGCGCATGCCAGACGGCCATGTACTGGTCGACGTCGCGCAGGCCCACGGGTGCCTGGCGCAGCGCGAACGCGCGGTCTGTCGTCCAGGGGAAAGTCGCACTGGAAACAACCGGGCCCCATCGGGTCGCGTAGAGCGTGCGGGTGACCGCCGGCGAACCCTTCACCTCGACGGTAAAGGTCTGCCGCGTCATGGGCTCGTTTCGGCCCTCGTAGAGGTAGCGCGTCGGGTCCTTCGGATCGAGTTTGAGCTCGAAATAGCCGAAACGGCTCGCCGTCGAGACCGTGTTGCTCCACGCGATGGAGTCGGTGTGGCCCATCCGGATGAGCGGCATGCCGACGTAGCTCACGCCGACGATGTTCAGTTTGCCGGGGATAGTGAAATGGGTCCGGTAGAAGCGGTTCACGCCCCTCCACGGATAGTGGGGGTTGCCCAACAGCATGCCGCGTCCGGACTTGGTTACCTCGCGGCCCAGACCGTACGCGTTGCTGCCCAGACCAGTTTCCTGCTCCACAATGTCGGGGGCTAGGGCGGCCAGTCGGCCAGATGTACCGGGCGGTTGCGCGTCCGCCACCGGTGCGAAGAGCTGGTCCACGGTCTGGCCCACGTACATGTGCCGCCAGAAGGCGAGTTCGGTCAGCGGGCGGACCCAGGCGGCGCCCTTGCAGCGCGGGTCGGTGATGCCGCCTGCGCCTACCTCGCGCAGGTAACGGTTGACCCCGGCCACGTAGCCCTTGGCGAGCGCACGGGCGTCCGCCGAAGGCGTGTCCACCGAGCCGGTAGGCCCGGCCAGAAGGCGCTCGACATCACGACTCGCAAAGGTGCGCTTGTGGAACAGGTCGCTGGCGATGTTCGCGTCGCCAGGTCCTGGACCCAGATACTTCGCCCGTTCGCCGGAAACGGTAAGCATCCGGTCGGCGATCTCGCAGATATTGTCCTGCGCGCTGGCGTAACCGTATCCGTAGCCAATGCCGGCGACGTTTCCGGCCTTGATGTGAGGCACACCATACGCAGTGCGGCTGATCTCGGCGCGGAAGTGGGCGGGTGCGGCCCTAGCGGTGGCTGCCAGCGCGATGACCGCGCAAGCGATGGCAGCTGTAAGTCTTGACACGGATCGTCCCCCAAATCGCGGGCCAGCATGGGCGTCGGCCGAAGCTTTGCCTAGCACGCAGACGAAGACCCTGGATCGACACGTTCCTTGCCATGGATTTGCCGAGGTCACTGCCTCCCGCGAACAGTGTCACTGCCGGTCACAGTCGGCGGGCTTCCCCAAGGTCCGCTATGGGTCGAAAGCGGATGTTGGCGCGATGCCCGAAAGCGGACCCTCGGAATGTCGGCATCGGGGGGAAAGCGGACGTTAGCTCACAGCCAAAATCCAGGCGTTCCAACAATCGTTTGAGCCGTCAGGGCGCCGCCGCGTTGAGGGGCTGGCAAATGGGGGAGGTCTGATGCGGTGCCGTCACCGGCCCCAGCACAAGGCTGGCGTCGCCCTTCACCCCGATCCTCTGCGCGTAAAATCTTGTCTGCGCCTCGGCCGACTGAAAGCCGCGATCCAACAGTCGAGCCTCTGACAGGGCCAGCCGTT
>JADGRC010000022.1 GCA_017881245.1 Pseudomonadota bacterium | reverse complement strand
TTGCGCCAGAACGTGACGTTGCGCGCGGAGATTCAGGGCCGTTATCGCTTGGATCGACTGCTGGGCAAGTCCGTCGCCATGGGACGGCTGTTCGACATGATTCGCAAGATTGCCCCCGCCCGGACCAGCGTGCTCCTGGTTGGAGAATCGGGCACGGGCAAGGAACTGGCCGCCCGCGCTTTGCACGAGCTGTCGCCCCGCGCGGATCACGCGTTCGTGGCGGTGAACTGCGGTGCCATCCCGGAGGCGTTGCTGGAATCCGAGCTCTTCGGCCACGTCAAGGGCGCCTTCACGGGGGCCACCACGGACAAGGAAGGACTCTTCGAAGCCGCGAACGGCGGCACGCTGTTCCTGGATGAGATCGGTGAGTTGCCGCAGCCGATGCAGGTCAAGCTCCTTCGCGTTCTGCAGGAAAGGCGCGTCAAGCGCGTCGGAGGTGTCGTGGAGAAAGACGTTGACGTGCGCGTCGTCGCCGCCACGAACCGAGATCTGGAGACCGAAGTCGAGCGCGGGTCCTTCCGTCAGGATCTCTTCTACAGACTGAACGTGATCCAGATCCGCATGCCGCCTTTGCGCGAGCGGCGCGAAGACGTGGCCCTTTTGGTGGAGCATTTCCTGCGCAAGTTCTCCGCCGAACACGGTCGACGGGTGACGGAGATCGATCCCGCGGCGATGGCCGTTCTCGCGCGCTACAATTTTCCCGGCAACGTGCGTGAGTTGGAGAACCTGATCGAGCGCGCCGTGACACTGTCGTCCGACAACCGCATCACCGTCGACGGCCTGCCCGAATTGCGCGTCGTGGGATCTCGAGGCACGCGAGCCGCCGTCGACGTCGCCGCCGACTTCGCGGCCGAAGGCCTGAATCTGGAACGCGAGGTCGAATCGTTCGAGCGGGGCATCATTCTGCGCGCGCTGGAGCGCACCGGCGGCAACCGGACCGAGGCCGCCCGCCTCCTGGGCATCTCGTTTCGATCGATGCGATACCGTCTCTCCAAGCTCGGCATCGCTGGCGGCGAGGATCTCGGGGGAGCCACGGAGGGTGATCGCAATGATGCCCACGGGGACGGTTCGCGCGACGTCGATTCCACCGAACCGCCCGCGACTGATCCGGCTCCCTTGGACCCATCGCCGAGCAGAAAGTCTGGCGACGGGTCGGGCGCTGGCGGAGCCCGATGAAATCGAACCTCCGGACGATGCCGCGGCGGCGCCCGGGATGGGCGGCGTTGCCCACCGGCATCGCGATCTTGGCGATCCTGGCGATTTTGGCCCTGTTCGCCGGGGCGCGACACTCCTTGCGAACGGCGCTGACATTGCGAAGCGCGTGGCCACCCGAGGCCGACACCCTCGGACTCCCGCCGGTCGCGATGTTGCGCTTCCTCAGCCTCGGTCATAGGGAAATGGCCGCCGACCTGGTCGCGGCCCGCGCGAATGTGTACTTCGGGTCGCAGATCGCCTCGCGCGGCGAACAGCTCTGGCTCGACCGCGCGCTCAACACGGCCGCGGACCTCGACCCCCACTTTCATCGCCTTTATCTGCGCGGCGCCGCGATGCTCGTGTACAACGGCCGGGCAATCACAGTCGAGGCGTTGTTGGCGGCCAACCGACTTCTGGAGCGCGGCAGCCACGAATTCCCGGGCGACTGGGAGCTGCCCTTTCAAAGAGGGTTCAACTTGCTGTTCGAGCTGCCGAGGCTGGTCGGCGAAGATGATCCCCGCGTGGCTGACTGGCGGCAGCAAGGCGTCGAAGCGTTGCGCCAGGCGACCCTGCTCGACGGTGTCCCCCCTTGGTTGCCCAATCTGGCCGCTCGCATGTTGACCAAACAGGGCGGCGAGGAGCTGGCCATCGCCCACCTGGAACGGACATTTGAAGCGACCAGCAACCCCGAGACACGCGCCGAGATTGCGCGAAAACTCGCGGAGCTCCATGGCCGCCACCTGGCGGATGAACTGGCGGCCGGGGCAGCCTCGTTGCAAAAACTGATTGCCGAGCGTTACCCCTACGCGCCCGAGGCGTTCTCCCTGATTCTCGGACCACGTGTCGCTCCGGGAGTTGATCTGGACGCAACCCTTCAGCCACACTGCGGTTCGAGATGAGCGTCCATTTGGAGCTTCCGCCACGTGGAACCTTACGGCCCAACGACGCCCACGATCCTCTGCCGTACTACTACCATCCCGTGGTTGGCTGGCTCTATCGCCACCGGCTGCAGATGGGCCTCGACCTGCTCCCACCGGGGGGCCGGCGCGTCCTGGAGGTCGGAGTCGGCAGCGGCGTCCTGGTTCCCACTTTGACCAAGAGGTATCCCGAATATTCGGGCACCGATCTCACTCTCGCCACGGGGCTCGACACGTTGGTGGCCCCCGGGTGCCAGGCAACATTCCGATCGGCCGACTTGTTGCGCGATGGGGATCTTCCCACGGACTTCTACGACGCCATTGTCTGTTTTTCCGTGCTCGAACACATCGCCGACTCCGACGGAGCGGCCCATGGCCTGGCGCGCGCCCTGGCGCCGGGGGGAACGCTCGTCACGGGATATCCCATGGTCAGCCCGCTCATGAGCAAAGCGTTCTCGTTGATCGGCTTCAAGGGTATCGACGCTCATCACGTCACCCCGCCGGTCCGCATCGCCGCGGCCCTGTCTCGTATACTGAGACCCGTGGCGCGCGTGGCGTTTCCACCCGGGGTCCCGACGAGAGCGGCCCTTTACCAGTGCACCGCCTGGACCAAGACGTAAAGCGCCTTCGGCGCTCGCGGGAAGGGGCGGACCCCTCCCCGCGGGCCCCTCCCGACGGATCTCTAAGCCGTCGATCCCGGCGCAGCAAAGCTGCGCCTCTGGGTGCTTGGAAAAGCTACCGCGATCGCCATCCGGAAACTTGCTTCATTCGTTCACATTTCCTCCGGGTAAGGCATCTAGAGCGGCTGCGCCGCCGCAAGGGGGCTAGTCAGCGTGGAAAGGGCCGCGCGAGGACGTCGTCAATGCTTTCGGTTCTCGATCACGATCAGCATGCGAAAGCCGATCAGGCGATACACCCAGGACGGCAAGCGACGCTCGGCCGCATAAAGCAAACGCCACAGCGCCATGGGCAAGAACGGCGATCGTCCGAATCCCCCCGAAGCCGGATGGGCGAGTCCCGCGAACCGTTCGACGGACCGCACGACCAGGGTGGGGAACCGTTTCGCGAAGCGAGCCAGCCCGACCTTCCGCCCAAAGGTCAACATGGGAATCGCCTGATTTCCGTCAAAGGGATCCTTCCCCGACGGGTCCTCTACCTGATCGGCCAAGGGATCCACGCCCAGAACCAGAGATTCGGGATGAAACCACTTGTACGCGGGAAATGACACGGGGCTCACGTACGGTTCGCACATCACGATACGACCGCCATCCGCCAGAGCGCGCGCGGCCTCATCGAAAAATGAGGCCGGCGAGGACAAGTGATGAAGGACGTCGAACAAAACGAGCGCCCCCAGGCTGGCATCGGCCACCGGTAGACGATCCGCGCTCGCCTCGCCATCGTGCCAGGACGCCAAGACGATGTCCGTCAACTTCAAACCCGGTATGAACGAACGGGCCAGTCCGGGTCCAGACCCGATCTCGATGAACGGCCCCAGTGCCGGATCGGGAAGCTGTTTGGCTATGCGCCCGTACCATTCGGCGTACAGAATTCGCAGCGCCTCATTGGCCCCCCAGGCCTCGCGGTGCCGTTCGTACCTTGCCAGCGTCCGAAGTCGCAATTCCTCGGTGATCACGGCCCCTCAGACGAATTTCAGTTTACGAGCGGCGATCAAGGACATCCGCAACAACAACGCGCCATGCTTCCAACGCGAGATGTTGGTCTGTCCGTACACGCGATCGCGGTACCGCACCGGGATCTCCGCAATCTTCAGATTGAGGCGAGCGGCGCCAAAGATCAGATCGAAATCGCCGAATGGATCAAAGTCACCGAAGTACGATCGATTGGCCGCAATTCGCTCGTAGTCCCTGCGCCACAGGACCTTGGTTCCGCACAAGGTGTCCTTGATGGGCTGCTGGAGCAGGTACGTGAACAACTGCGAGAAAGCCACGTTGCCGATCTTGTTGAAGAACCGCATCGCTCCCGCTTCCATCGGATAGACGAGGCGCGTCCCTTGGACATAGTCCGCCTGCCCGCGCGCCACGACATCGTAGAAACTGGGCAGATCCTCGGGCGGCACCGTCAGATCCGCGTCCAGGATCATCAAGAGATCGCCGGTGGCTTTCTCGAAACCCAAACGAACAGCGTCGCCCTTGCCTTTGCCCGTTTGTTGGTACGCGGACAACTTGAGGGGACCCCGATAGTCGGCGATCGCCTTCTGGATGGCAGGCCATGTGCCGTCACTCGAATGTCCCTCGATGAAAATGATCTCGGTTCCACTTCCCATCACCGGCGTTCGATCGATGGCCGCCTGAATGTTTCCGGCCTCGTTGCGTGCCGGCACAACGACGCTGACGCTGACCTTGCGCGGAACAGGCAGACGCGTGGCCGCCCGCAGAACGTAGATTCGATACAGCGAAAGCGTATGCAGCGGTGGCACCCGAACCAGGTAGCGGTTCAGGATGGGACCAAGGCCTGGCACGTGGAGCGGCAGCATCAGGCGATCCTCGTATTTGACGACCTCCAGCCCCGCGATATCGAACAGGTTTCGAAAATCGCTGTCCGACAACCAGTTCGCCGTGGGCGCCGGGCGCTTCCAGCCCGCCAGCTCGGCAAGCCGCGTGGGATTCTCCCAGAGATAGTTGAACGCGGTCAGGTAGAGCCGGCCACCCTCGGCAAGCTGATGGCGCAAATTTTCGAACAGTGTCTTGATGTCAAGGACGCTGTGCGCGAGTCGATCGCAGATGATGGCGTCCCACCGCGTCGACACGTCCGACGGTGGGCGCGACATCTCCAGAATGTCCGCCTCCTCGAAACGAACATCGGGGTGTGCCAGCCGGGCCTCCGAAACGCATTCCGGCAGAGCGTCGATGCCCATCTTCGCCGCGTTCGGCAATGACGCCACCAGATCGCCGCGACCGCAACCGACCTCCAATACGCGAGCATCCGACGACACCAATCTCGCCAAGGCCGCGCGCAAGTCCGCGTGCATGAAATCGCGTGCGCCCGGGTGGCGGGGCGGCTCCCCGGCGTGGCGAAAATAGTCGTTCCACGCTCCCACCAAGTCGTCGGAGGCCAGCAAGGGCTGCCGCGGCCGATGCGCCTGGGGGAACGGCGACAGATCCGATGTGGCCCGCAAGGTCACGGGCAACCTACTCGGCATCTTGATCGAGGGAAAACGACTGCTTGAATTTTTCCCCCGCGCGCACCGTGATGTTCTCGATTCGCATCAAATTCAGATCCGGACGCTTGAACGTCAGCTTGTGCTTCCCGCATGAAATGCTCTCCGAGTAGGGCGTGTGCCGCCCTGTGTTCCTGCCGTCGATCCAGATCTCGGACCAGGGACGGGTTCCCACTGTTATGGTGCAATCTGTCCCCCCCCCACCTGCTGAGTCATCGGCCGACACCACGGGGCTGCGGCGTGGTTGAGGCGGCGGCTCGGAGTCAGTCGGACTGTCGGTCTTGAGCAAGCGACGCTTGCGCAGTGGAGATGCTGCCGCTGCCGCTGCCGCTGCCGACGACGTCTCGGCGTTGGTGGCCGTTTGGGACGCCTGCGCCGGAGTCACCGGCGAGGGCGGCGACACCACCGCGGCGGGCGGCGCCACCGCGGGGGCCACGGCCCGGGGCGGAGATTCGCCGCTCCCGATCGGAAGCAGCGCCGCCTTGATCTTTTTGATGATCCCTGGCTCGACTTGGATCTCTTCGCGCCAGGGTTGCCGTTTGGGATCACCTTTGATTTCCACGATGTGTTTGCCGGGAGGAATCCGATAGGCGCGAAAGTCCGTGCGGGCCTGACCGTCCGGGCCGCTCATAGGATTGCCATCCAGCCAGACCAATCCACCCGGTGGCTCGCTGGTCAGTTCGAACCCCGTGTCGGCAGCCGCCTCCAGGGTCACCGAAAAGGCGGCCGTCTGACCCGCCTTGATCTCGACGTTTTGATCGTTGCGCGCATACCCGGGGCGTACAGCGGAAACCGCGTATGGCCCAGGCGGCTTCTCGAGGACGAAAGGCGAGTGATCCGCCACTTTCACGTTGTCGACGAGGATGGTCGCATCTGACGGAACAATGCTGATTTCGACCTTGCCCGAACGATTGATCGACCAGAAATAAATTCCGGCCCCGCCTCCGATGAGGATCAGAACCGCCAGACCCAAGAGGGTCAACGTCCTGGCCCGCGAACCACCCCTGGAGGTCGGCCCCGCCATCGACTCGTCAGCACCATCGGGTCGGCGTCGAAGAGCACCAATTGACGGGGTGGGCACGGCGGGAAGCACGGCGGGAATCGACAGTGAGGATCTCGTCAGGCGCCGTGGGCCGCTCGACGGCGGCGTTGTGGTTCCCATCGGCCGACCCGGTGATATCGGAGGCGGCAACGTGGGCGGGTGTGACCCCGCGGCTCCAAACAGGGTCTTCGGCGCCCCAGTCGGTGGTCCCAACAAGCGTCCCGGAGGCGGTCCTGGCGTGCGGATGCTCGGGGACGTAACGCTCTCCGAGCGCGGGACAAGCCGCGGCTGTGGTGTGGCCAGATTCGGCGCGGTGGCTGCCCTCAAGATGTCCGGCGGGGGTTCGTTGGCGACGGTGCGATCGTCGTCGTCCTCGAAAATGTCGTGCGATCCCAGCACCTCGGGCTCGGCCGTCGCCTCCTTTTCAAATATCTGGGTGTCGAGCTCCTCCTCGTCCCAGCCCATCTCCTCGGTGCTCGAACCGCGATCGGCCATGTCGCTTTGACGGACCGCCCCCTGAGACGAGGGCGCGGCTCCCGACGCCGCGGAGGACCCCGGCAAGCCAGCCGTCGGAAGTCCTGTCCCCAGCATGGTCTTGCGGGGCGAACCGGGGCGCGGCGCCACGATCTCACGGAACTGCTCCGCCTTGGTGTTCTCTTCCTCGATCTCGGCGGGGAACATCTTCTTCATCCAGGCGGCCAGATCCTTGCGCGAATACAACTCCCCTTTGGTGTACAGGAACGCCTGCAAATCATCATGAAGGTCGATGGCGTTCTGGTAGCGATCCTCGGGATCCTTGGCCAGCGCCTTCAGCGCGATCCGCTCCAATTCCTCCGGGATCGACTTGTTGTACGAAGACGGAGGCAAAATCTCGACGTTGCGAACTTTCTCCAAGGTAGAAAAGTCGCTTTCGCCCATGAACAACCGTTCCCCGGTGAGCAGCTCGTAAAGGACGATACCCACCGAAAAAATATCGCTGCGGCGGTCAATCGGCAGCCCGCGGACTTGCTCGGGCGACATATACCCGAACTTCCCCTTCAGGATGCCCGCCTGGGTCTTCGAAGCCTTGCCCGCGGCCTTGGCGATCCCGAAATCGATCACCTTGATCTCGCCTTCGAAACCGACCAACACATTCTGTGGCGAGATATCGCGGTGAACTAGGTGCAGCTCCTGCCCCTGACCGTCGCGCTTGTTGTGGGCGTAGTCCAACCCTTCGCAAACCTGCATCACGATGAAACAAGCCTGCGGCGTGGGCATCACCTCGCCCTTTTGGCGAACCCGATCGAACATCGCGCGCAGATCGCGCCCGCGCACGAATTCCAAGGCGATGAAGAAGCTGCCCTCGACCTTTCCCAAGTCGAAAATCTGCGCGATGTTCGCGTGCTGCAACTGCACCGCGATCTTGGCCTCGTCGATGAACATCGCGATGAACTCTTCGTCCTCTGCGATGTTGGGCAAGATCTTCTTGACGGCCACCAGACGTTCGAATCCCTCGACCCCGAAGGCCTTCGCCCTGAATACTTCAGCCATACCTCCTACGTTGATGCGCTCGAGGAGATAGTACTTGCCGAACGGGATGGGCTTCTTCAATCGCTTTCCTGCGCGCTTGAAAGCGCGTTCATCGACAAAAGGGCACCTTGATCAGGAAACTTCGTTTGGGAATTCGCCGGGCCGGGGGGGAAATGGAGGCTAAGAATGCGTGCATAGTTATCGGGCCTAAGTGCCCAGAAAGTCAATGGACCTGAGCCCCGTCCGCTCGGTTTCTTGGCATTGCCGCATGGGGCCGGCATCACGGCCCAAATCCGGGAATTCTCAACTGGGAGCTCACGGCGTTTTCAGTTCGCCGGAATGCTCGGTTGACCTGAAGCCGATCAGGCGACCAAAGTTACGCCTCTTCGATCCAGACCCGATTCATCTTGTCTCCGGTGACGATTTTCAACACCGCGTCCATGCCCGAGACGACCTCGCCGAACACCGTGTGTTTCCTATCCAGGTGGGGTTGCGGGGTGTGGCAGATGAAGAACTGCGACCCGCCCGAATCGGGGGCCGCGGTCTTCGCCATCGACAGGGATCCCTTCTTATGCACCTGCTTCTTTCCACTGACCTCGTCCTTGATCGTGAATCCAGGACCACCACTGCCGGTTCCCTGGGGACAGCCACCCTGGGTCATGAAGTCTTTGATGACTCGGTGAAAGGTCAACCCGTCATAGTAGGCACGCTTGACCTTCTTTCCGGTCTTGGGATCCGTGAACTCCTTCGTCCCAGAGGCCAGACCCGCGAAGTTTGCGACCGTGCCCGGAGCATCGTCATCGAAAAGCTCACAGACGATTTCACCCTTGTCCGTCTCGAAGTGGACTCGTTTCATCGATTCTTCCTTTTCCTTTTTTGTTCTTCGCTCGCCGGTTTTCGGTTTCCAGGAACAACAACGTTGCCCCCACGGCTGCCAAGGGGGGAGCCACGACCAGCGCCAGGGGAATCAAATAGAACAGCGTGGCCCCAAGACCATATCCGATGGTTTGCGCCGGGTGTAGGGCCAGATAACGCCATTTCGCCCAAAACCCCACCGACCGACGCGACAACGGATAATCGAATCCGTCGTAGGCCAGGAAAAGGACTCCGAGGACCAATCCGACCGCTCCGCCGATCCCGGCGGTGACGGCGCTCAGGCCCAAGCCCGCGACAAAGGCAAAAGCGTACAGCACCAGCTTTAGGAGAGCATGCCCTGCGGCTCTGCCGGCCGATGCCAGAAAGGCCGGACGCGGCGCCTCGCCCAGAATCTTGCGTTCCACGCGCTCGGCCAGAAAGTCGTTGAAGATCGCGCCCAACAGCGGCTGCAGAATCACGAACAACACGATTCCGCCGAGCGCCGTGGCGACCACGAACAGCAACGAAGCGAGCGCCGGCGATCCGATGGGCCTGTCGGCAAGTTCCTGGCGAAAGTAGCGTGCCGCCGCCAGCGCGGCGCCGGCCGCCAAGGCGATGTTGAGCAACACCGGCAGTACGATCAAGTGCCAGAGTCGTTCCCGACTGACGAACAAAACGCCCCGGAACAGGGCGAAAAAGCCGCGGAAAAATCCCATCGGGGTCGGATTCTACCGCAACCAACCCGTGCGCCGTCCGATAGCGCATCCGGAGGTCACCATGTCCACGTCCAGTCCGATTCCCGCCATGCCAGTCGATGTTGCCAGTCCCGCCACGGGAGTCCTCGCGACCGATCTTGACGTCGCCGCGACGCGATCGCGTCAAACAGCGCGGCCTGCCAGCCCATTTCGAACGGTCCTTACGGGTGGAGTCGACCTACTCATCCGTGGGGCCAGCGTGGCCACGAGTGTGGTCGCCGGACCGGTCATGGCCGCCGCGGTCCGGGACGCCGGTGCGGGAGCGACCGCGGCTCTGGCGGGCCCCGCGGTCGGGGGACGCCCAGGGGGACTGGCCGTGCCGGGAAGTCCTGGGGGTGGCACGGCGATACCCTCGTCGCTTGCGACCTCCGGCGGAGATCAGTCAGATCTGGCGACGGTCCAGGCGATGCAACGCGAAAGTCAGGTATTCAACCTTCAGCTCCTGGAGCTACAAGAGGACGTCCAGCAGGAGAACCGCCGATTCACGACAGTCTCCAACGTACTGCGGGCAAAACATGACACCGCCAAAGCTGCCGTCTCCAATATTCGAGGCTAGGGTCACCGCATTGGGGTTCTCGGCGACTGGATCCTGGCGCGATCTCAACCAGAGCCGACCTTGTCGGTTTTGTTCCTCTGTCGACTCAAGCCCCCCAGGCGAGCGCTGATGACGTGCCGATCGACCGTTTCCTGTGATAGGCTATTCGGCGTATTTCAATGAAAGTCGACGGTACAGGTCAACCGCCCGCCCCGAACATTCCTGGTTCGGAGCCTTCCGACAAAGCGGCCAAGCCGAACGACACCACCGGTCCGCGGGAATCGTCGGAACCTGGGAAATCGTTCAGCGAGAAACTGGCCGGAGCGGGGCCTGTCGAAAAGACGCGTCTTTCGGAGGCGTCGACCGTAGCTCACGCCTCGCGGACGGGTGACGTTGCCGTCAACGACGTGGCGGCGAACCTGCAGGCGGGGAAGCTCACACCCGAGGCCGCGGTCGACCAGGTACTGGAGCGGGTTGTGGCGCGGCAGGTCGGCCCCGACGCGCCTCCGGCGGTGCGCGACCAGGTCCGCGTGGCGTTGCGGAATGCCATCGAAAGTGATCCGTTCCTCGCCGCGAAACTCGACCGCCTGCGATAAGCCCGGCCATGCCGCTGACCCGCTTCCGCAACCCGCGCTAGTTTAGCGCCCTGATAGCGCGCACGCCCATTCGCCGGCCGGCGTGATGATCCCCGCCCAGGGGCGACGTGAACGGATTGGCTGCGAGGGGTGAGGGAGGCGCGGGAGGCGCTCCCGGCTTGAACGCCGGCTTCGGATGTCATAGTATGAATCCAGGGTGAATGAAGTATGAACGCTCGCAAGCTGTCTGCCAGCCTTCCCAGCGATCAGTTCAAGGAAGTGGAGCGCACCCGCAAAAAGCTCGGGATGGGGCGCAGTGAGATCGTCCAGGAAGCCCTCTCCCTCTGGTTGTCCGCACGTCAGCGCGATGAGCGCGTGACCCGGTATCTGGCGGGTTACGTCAACCAGCCCGAGGACGGGCGCGAAACACTCGCGATTGTGAACGCGTGGGCCGCGGGCATGCTCCCGGAGGATTGGTAATGCGACGTGGAGACATCCACTGGGTTCAGTTCCCCGACCCCGTCGGCATGCGTCCCGCCGTGTTGGTGACGCGGGACGAGGCTTATTCCGTGCGGACCAGGTGCACGGTCGTTCCCCTGACGCGGACGGTGCGGGGTATCCCCACCGAGGTGAGGCTGGGTCCCCAGGACGGCCTGCGAAAGGCCGGCGTGGCGAACGCGGACGAAATCGTCACCATCCCGCTCACTCTGCTGCGTGATCGGATTGCCACGCTCACAGTACCCAAGCGCCAGGAACTCGACGCCGCGATTCGATTCGCGTTGGCCGTCGAAGGCGGCTGAGGCCGAGGACCACCGTCGTGCCCGCTTGCCCACCGCGTCGAATCGATCACGCATGGTCCCGTCCCCATCGCGGGGTTCGTGTCAATTGTTCGACCGTGGAAACTAAGTGGCGCCTTCGCCGGCGGGCGTATTTTCCGGCGCGCTAGCCTGAATCGCGGCTCGCCGCTTGTTGAGGACTTGTCGAATTTCGGGCGGCAGGTAGACAGTGTCAACGTCGAATTCAGACAGGGCTTCGACCAGCATCGCCGCGCGATCCGAGGGCGTGGCTTTCCGATCCATTATCACGGTCCATTCCCCCCGGATCTTGCATAACCCTCCCGCTCCCGCGCTGTCGCCGGTCATCGCTTCATAACGAACGCTGACCCCCATCTGGGCGGCGGCTTGCTCCAAGGCGTCGGTGATCTGTTCGGGTTTCATTGAATCTCTTCTAGCTGGTTCCCCGGCTTTCGGAAAGAAAGCCCTCACCGGGCGCACACCGGGCGCCAAGCGGCCCTCGGACTATTCGTCGGGCCGCTCCGCGGAACGGTCCAGATCGATGATCTGGGCGCCTCCAACGTAGGATTTTGTCTCGTATCTGGTCAAGCTTCCAAGCTGGCGAACGATTGTGGCCATGCGTTCGGACTCGGCGAGAATCGTCTCCAGGGCTCGCAGGTGGGGACTGTCGGGATCCATTTTCCGAAGCATGATTTGCGCATACCCCATTACGGACGTCAGCGGTTGATTCAACTCGTGCGCCGCGGCGCCCGCCAACTCGATGGCGACCACCTGTTTCTCCGAGATCGCCAGTTTCTCCTGAGCCGTCGCCAGGCGTTCCTCCATTCTCAGTCGCTCGCGCAGATCGGAGAAGATCCCGACCGTGGCGATCTCGCGCCCGGCGTCGTCGAAGACCAAGGCCGCCGAGATGGAAACCGGTATCAATTCGCCGTTGACCGCTTTCAGCTCCCGGCGCACCGGCTCAAGACGTCCCCCGCCACCTCGTTGGGATGAGCGCAACAACCGCATGATCTCTTGAGCGACGCCCGGCGGGTATAGTTCCGTGACCGAGGTCTTTCTGATGACATCGGACGCGCGATAACCGCAAATCCGTTCCGCGCTGTGGTTGAACAAGAGGATGGTCCCCCGCAAGTCCGCGGCGATGATCCCGTCGACGGCCGAGTTCAGGATCCGCTCCAGGAATTCCGTGGTCCGCCGCAACTCGATCTCGAGCTCGCGCGCCAAAGTGACATCGCGGAAAGCGAAAATGGCGGCGCCGTGTTCCGCCAGGATGCCGATCGAGGCGACGGAAACGGTGATGCAATCCCCGGACGTCGTGACGAGGTCGAGATCGAAGTTCTCCACGGGGCGCGCTTGCGTGGCGTGAATCAACTGTTTGGCCAGGATCGCCCGCTGTGCTTCGGGCACGATCTGCGCCCAGGATCTTCCCGCCAGACCATCGCGGGCGTATCCCGTCACCTGCTCCGCCGCGCGGTTCATGTAGAGCACCGTTCCCGACGCATCTAGAACGACGATGCCATCCGAAGCGCTATCGATAAAGGAACGGTAACGCTCGATGGCGCGCAGGCGGCGTTCGCGAGGAACGTCAATGAGCGTGATCTTTCGTGTTCGTTCTTTGATGGGATCGAGCGCCTTGGCCCCAGGCAGAATGACCGCGACCAGGGCGGCGGCCGCGCGACCACAAAGTGTTACGACGTCAGGAAGGTGGTCGACGACGTAGGGAAGGCGCGCAACTAGAAGGCCACGCGCCTTGCGCCGAACGAGGATCGGGAAAGCGGCCCAAGTACCCTCCCCGCCGGCCCCGGTGGCGTCGGCGTCCGAGGCATCAACCAGGACACCGCGCGGGGCATCACGCACGACCAAGACTTCGCCAGACGTCATGGCGTTGCGCAGCGCCGGTGTCGCCATCAGGGCCCCGAGATCGGCGTCGGAGCGATGCTCGTCGCTGTCGGCGATGAGGTGCAAACTCTCACCTTCGCGCACGGCCGCCAAGAGCGCGACGCTGGTCGCGCCCAGAGCCCGCGCGAGATGAAGCACGGCATCCTGAAGGTGTGCTTCATCGCTGCCACCGGAAAGGACATCGGCGGCCTTCGTCAACCCCTCGCCCAGCAGGCGCCCCGGATTGACGGACATCACGAAGGTCTCCTTTTGACCGATCTTCGAGTCGTTCGTTTTCGAGGCGACGGCAACTGCCGCGCATCGGTGGACAGATGGGCCGATGCCGCGACGGCCGCGGTCCAGACCTGGCGAACGGGAACACCGGACGCGGTGGCCAGGCGGCGGCAGTCCTCGTATTCGGGCATGGCGGCGATCGGCGCTCCGTCCAAGCCGGCGATCTTGATATTGACGGGACCGAAGGCCGTCTGCACTTGTTGGAAGGATCGAGCCAGGGTGCGGCGCGACACCGGGTAGATCCTGATTCCCAGCGTCGTCGAGTGCAAGAAGAACGCGCGCTCCACGGCGGCCGCGGCGGACGGTTCCGCCAACGCCGAGATCTGCTGAGCCGACCGTCCCTTCTTCATCACGATGGGCGTGGACCAAACATCGAGCGCACCGGCCTGAAACAGAGCCTCGCACAAGGCGCCCAGAAGCTGTCCCGTCATATCGTCGATGTTGCTTTCCAGAACCAATACGTCTCCCACGACCGCGGCAACGGGTACGCCTATCGGAGCACCTAGCATCACGCGCAGGACGTTCGGGCGGTCCGAAAGGTCTCGCGTCCCGGCGCCATAACCGATCGCCACCACGCGCAGCGGCGGCGGCGGACCAAACGTGTCGACGACGGTCGCCAGGAATGCCGCGCCGGTCGGAGTCGTCAGCTCGCCATGTCCGTCCGCGATCATCGGAATGTCGCGCAACAAGGCCGCTGTGGCGGGCGCAGGTATCGGTACGATGCCGTGAGCGGTTCGGACGGTTCCGGTTCCGACGACTGGGAAGGACGAGCCAATCGCCAAAGGAGCCAGCCAAGCGATGGCGGCCGACATCCCCACGATGTCGGCGATCGAATCGAACGCACCAACCTCGTGAAAGGTCACGCGTTTCAGGTCGGTCCCGTGCAACGCCGCTTCGACTTCGGCCAAACGCGCGAAAATCTCCTCCGCCAAGGCCTTGGCGTCGGGATCCAGCTTGGACCGTTTCAGAAGACGGCGAATCTCGGCGTAATCGCGATGATGATGATTTTGCGCCGCGCTGCCACGAGGTTGCCTGACGGAAGTCTCATGAACGAGGTCGCGACGCTGCGTGCCCGCGCCGCCATGATCGTGCGCGTCCGAATGAACATGCGTGTGAAGGTGGTCGCCATCAGGCTCCACGCGGGCAGTGCGGGCGGAGAGGCCACGACCGCGAACGGTATTGGGTCCCTTCCGAACCCGGGAGACAGTCGCCCCCGGCTCGTCGACCACGAAGCCGCATCCCACGAACGCGCCTCGACGACGGGTCTCAAACCGGACGCGGAGGCCGCGTATGCCGACACCTCCAACGGCATCGGATACCACGTTCGCCGGGACGCCCGCGTCGACCAACGCCGCCACGGTCATGTCGCCCGCGATCCCCGACACTGGGTCCAAGTGCAGGTGAAGTCCGCGCAACGTCTTCATGACGTGCCGGCTCGCCTGCGGTTGAGCAGGGCCGCCATGTGACCGCCGCCAAACCCATTGTCGATGTTCACCACGGCGACTCCACCGGAGCACGAGTTCAACATCGAGAGCAGCGCGGCCATGCCGCCGAGGTTTGCGCCGTAACCAACACTCGTGGGAACGGCGATCACCGGCTTGGCGAACAGACCCGCCACCACCCCGGGAAGCGCACCCTCCATGCCGGCCACCACGATCACGATTTCGGCGGCTTCGATCCGGGAACGTTGCGCGAACAGGCGATGAATGCCCGCCACGCCGACGTCGAAGATTCGTTCGACGCGGTTGCCGGACAGTTCGGCGGTCAGGGCCGCCTCCTCCGCGACGGGAATGTCGGCCGTGCCCGCGGTCAGCACCGCGATGATGCCCCGGGCTGGATCCGGGGGCGGTGTCGGCCCGACCACCACGACCCGAGGAACGGATAGGTGACGCGGCGACAGGCCCGCCGCGGCAACCGCGGCCACAACCGCGGAAGCCGCGTCTGCCGCGACGCGCGTGGCCATCACCGTGGACCCGCCGCGGCCGAGCTCGATCAAGATCGCCGCGATCTGCTCCGGGCTTTTGCCCTGACCAAGAACGACCTCGGGAAACCCGGTCCGCAGGTGCCGGTGGGTGTCGACGCGCGCAAAACCGAGATCTCGAAAGGGCAAGTCGCGCAATTCATCAATAGCGGTGTCGACGGCGACCTTCCCACGACTGACATCGCCAAGCAACTGCCTGAGTCGTTCCGGATCCATCTCGTCAGATTACCTTAGCGCAGCGCCGAAAGGTCGCGACTAGCCGAGGGGCAGAATGACGTCATCGTCCTCGTCGAGGAACCCCGCACTGTCACGCTGTCCGAGACCTCCCGCCCGCTCGACGAACAACGCCAAAATCGCATTGCCGATTTCTTCGGCACGGTCGGAGGGCTCGAAAGGTGAGAACTCGATAATGACCAACGATCGCGCGGCGGCCAAATGTTCCAAGACTCGGGTGCGCGCCGACGAATCGGGAAGCTCCCTCACGTCGGTCGCGAAATCGGTCAGGGCGTCCATCAACGCGTCGATACCGTCAGAGTTGGCCCTCAAACATTCCAGAACGACGGCGGATCCCTCCGACCCGCCTACTCCCGCCCGCCCGCCTTGTCCCACTTGCAGTTCCACCCGATCCCAGAAGTTGGAAAGCAGATCGCCCGGAGGACGCGCATCTGAGATCTTGGCCTGGTGGCCCTGCTGGCTCATCCAGACCAGCAGCTCGGACAGACTTGGCGATTCGAGATCGCGGCAGAACACACGATTGCTAAAGGGCATGGGGATCGGGATTGGGGTGGGGGTCGGCCGGAACTTTTCTGCAGACGAAGGACGATATACAACGAAACTACCGCCTTCGGCCTGTGGCCGCGATTACATTCCCCTTAAGGGACTTCGGCTGGTCGGTGGATCGGTGGAGAGATCGGTGGAATAGACCGATTCTCTTTTGGAGTCCTCGGCGCCCGTCGTATACACAATGGGTTCAATCGGACGTTACCCCCATGACGCTCCAGGCGCGATACACCATCTTACGAAAAATCACGGACGGCGGCACGGCGGAGATTTTCCTCGCCACGCAGCATGGCGCCCATGGTTTCGAGAAAACGGTCGTCCTGAAGCGTATCTTTCCCGCTTTTTACGCCGACCCGCAGTTCCGCAACATGCTGGTCGACGAGGCTCACATCGCGATGAGCCTAAACCACAGCAATATCGTTCAGGTGCTGGACCTCGGCGAGACGGATGGTCAGTACGTCCTGGCGTTGGAATTGGTCGACGGATGGACGCTGGACGCCGTGTTGCGGCGCGCGCGCGCGCTGAAGACTTCCATCCCGCCGGCGCTGGCCTTGTACATGACCGCCGAGGTTTGTCGGGCGCTCGCATATGCCCATGCGAAAGTTGGTGCCGACGGCAAGGCGCTGGGAATCGTCCACAGGGACATCAGCCCGCACAACCTTCTGTTGAGCGAACAGGGGGAAGTCAAGCTGACGGATTTCGGAATTGCCAAGGCTCACAACCGCCGCGAGAGCAGCCTCGGGAATGTCATCAAGGGCAAGATCGCGTACATGTCCCCGGAGCAGGCATCCGGAACGCCCATCGACGCCCGTTCGGATCTCTTCTCCGTGGGGACCATGCTGTATGTCATGGTGTGCCGGCGCTATCCCTTCGACGCGCCGACGGATCTCGAGGTCTTGCTGCTGGTCAAGAACGGCGCGTACGAGCCTCCCGAACAGGCCTTGCCCGGCCTCAACCCCGAGATCTATCGGGTGATCAAGCGTGCCATGGCGAAATCGCCCGCGGATCGTTATCAGCGCGCCGATGAGATGTTGGTCGACGTCGAGCAGGTCATGCGGGTCGCTTTCCACGCGGTGGGACAGACCGAGCTCAAGCGATGGTTGCAGGATCTGTCCATGCGGGACGGAGTCCCCCCCCTGATGCGAACGTTCGTGCTCCCGACTGGCAAGGGCGCTTCGGGCGGAAAGCCAGATGGTGAGACCTTGGATCTCAAGGGCAGCGTTTCGATTTCCGCGCCGGCGAGCTTGCCACCGCCGGTGCCGGGCGCGCGATCCGGCTCGATCGTGCCGCCCGCGCCTCGCGCCGGCGCTGCGGGCAAATCTCGTCCACCACCGCTCCCCGCCGCGATTTCCGGTGCTCACATCGCCAGTCCGGGCCAAGGCGGGAACCTGGGCAACCGGGACAAGAAAGTGATCGCAGCCCCCACGCCGAGCCTCGCAGCTGGGACTGAACAGCCTGTCGCGGAAATCAGCGGGGAAGCCAAGGTCCCGACGGGCGTTGAGATTCCCCCTCCCGTTCCACGCAAATCATCGTCCTGGGTGGCAGAGGCGGTTCTGGCATCGGCGCAACGGGCTGGCACCACGCCCGCGCCGCCGGTTGGAAAACTGGTCCCGCCCCCTCCCGTTGCCATCGACCCGCCGCCACAAACGCCCGTCGAGCCCGTCGCGACTACGGACACGGCCGAGCCCCCGCAACGTCGTCGAGGTAAGCGGGCCCTGGTGATCGCGACCGGCATCGGGTTCGCCGCCCTTCTCGTCGGAGGGATCGCGTGGCGGACATGCGGGGACGGGTCGCCGGGCGAGGTGTCGGGGGTCGGTTCGATTGGCGCCGCGCCCGTGACCGCGCCCGTGACCGCGCCCGTGACAACGATGGCCGAGATCCCCAAAGAGCCCGCTTCGACGACAGTCCGGATTGCGCCCGCACCCGCGCTGGCCGCCCCGGCGACGGCGCCGAGCCAGCCAAGCGTCGCCCGGGATTCCGATGCCATCGCCAGAGCCCCGGACGCGATGGCCCATGAAGCGCTTCGTGGTGTCCAAGAAACCGCGGTGGCCCGCGATGCCGGCGCCACCAACCACGGCACCGCGCCCGATCTCGATGCCCCGACCGGTGCGGCGCGTTCCAGGACAATCGCCGCTCGCTCAGCTGACGATTCGACCGAAAAGTCGACGCCCGCGATGGCCGGCAAGACGACTGGCGAAGGGCCGAGCGACTCCGATGCGGAAGTGGACGCTGGTGCCGCCCCAGCGCCCGTTCCCAGAGCCACTGTCTTGCTGTCCAGTTCGCCGCCCGGAGCGCAGGTCACAACGGGACGGCGATCGCTTGGAGAAACACCGATTTCCGTAAAATTGAAAGTCGGACGATCGTATTCGTTGCTCTTCACCCACGACGGATATCGACCCGTCACGAAGCAGTTTCGAGTAGCGGACCTTCCCGACCAGCAGGTTAGCGCGGTGCTCCGTCGCGAGGTCCCCACCCAAAAACCTCAATTAGAACCTCCTATTAACCAACCGCCGCCCCCACCCAAGCCCACGCGTAACTGGTTTCAACGTATGTTCGGACGCTGACCGGCGGGCCGCCGTTCGGACCCGAGGCACCGTCGAGACCCCGCCCGAACCCCCCCGGTACCCACCCAGGGTAGGCCAGGCACCCACGCCACCTCCGGCGTTACGTTCTGCCAGCGGTCGGCCGATGGATCATAATGAAAGTGTCCGGGGGGCCCGGCAGCTTTCAGGAGGTTCCCAAAATGTCACTCAGTGGCGAAATCGGAGCGTGTTGCGTGGCGGAAGTCATGGGCACCGAGATGTTCACCGTAACGCCGGAGACGGCTGTATCTTCGGCTCGGCGCCTGGTGTTGGAAACCGACGTGCATCACATGTTGGTCCTCGACCAGGGAACGCTGGCGGGCATCGTGTGTTTGGACGATTTGCGTTTTGCCGATCGCGATGCCCGCGTCGGTGACTGCATGACGTCCCCGGTCTTGTGCATCACCCCTGACACCACCCTGCAAGAAGCCGTTGACATCATGGGGGCAAACGACATCGATTGTCTGCCGGTCGTCACGGGAACGTTCCTGATCGGCATCGTCACCCTCGAGGCCCTGGCGACCGCGAACCTGTCGCCCGGTGGGGAATCGATGGACGCACGGGGGTCCGAGACGCGCCCTTCGACATGCGCCGCCTGCGCGTCCACTCACGACGTGGCACCCGACGCACTTGCACCCCCGGGAGACTTGCCGCTGTGCGCGCGGTGCCGTGGCGTGCTGCGTTCCAATCAACGGTGCTAGTGTGCCGCGTCCGTGGATTCAAAAGACAATCGACCTGTCGGCCGCGGCGGCCTGAAGCTCAAGGCCGCGCTTGATCGATTCGACTTAGGCAAGGTGGTCCGGGGCTCCCGTGCCGTGGACGTGGGAGCGTCGACGGGTGGATTCACGCAGGTCCTGCTGGATAGCGGTGCGACCACTGTCTTGTGTGTAGACGCAGGTCACGACCAACTTCACGAGAGTCTGCGGCGAGACGATCGGGTTCGAAACCTGGAGCGCACCGATTGGAAACGGCTGTCGCTCGCGGATGAAGCCGCTGCGGGCCCGTTCGATTTTTTCACGGTCGATGTCAGTTTCGTGGCCGCGCGAAATATGCTGCGCGGGTTGGCGTTTCGCTTGCGCCCGGGCGCGCAAGGCGTCGTGCTGGTCAAGCCCCAGTTTGAACTGCCCGACCATCTGGTGCGCGGCGGGGACGTGAGTGATCCGGGTTTGCGCAGTCAAGCCGTGGCGCGGTTCGCGCGCAAAGCCGAGGACCTCGGTTTTCGAATCCTGTCGCATTTTGATTCGCCGGTGGCGGGTGGTGAAGGCACTGTCGAGATCCTCGCCCACCTGGTGTTCGATGGGCGTTCCGACAAATTGCCCCGCCCGGGAGAAAAACGTCCGATGAACCGGGTCCCTCGGCCGGGAACAGACACTAGGACCGAGAACGTGGTTGCCGGCGAGGCGATCGGCAAGGCGGCTGGCCGGGTCGCCGTAAAGAAATCTTCGGTCACGCTGGTTGGCCCGCTCGACTGGTTCGCGGTCGTCACACCGGGCGTGGAAGACGTGGCGGTTCGTGAAGCGGCAACCTTGCTGGGTGAATCGAACGTGAAAGGAGTCCCCGGCGGCCTCGAACTGCGTGGCTCGTTGGAGATGGGGATGCGCGCGAACCTGCACCTGCGCATTCCCACGCGCCTGCTGTTGCGGATTGGCACGGCGCGCGCGCGCGAATTCGGAAAGATGCGACATCTGCTCGCGCGCTTGCCCTGGGGCGCGTTCCTTCCCCCAGCAGTGCCCGTGCGCATCACGGTCAGCGCGACCCACTGTCGTCTGTATCACACGGGCGCGATCGAGGAGACGGTGCGAGCGGCGATCGGCGATCACCTGAGAACAGCCCCCGAGAAGCCGGCATCGCCAACTGTCGACGGGCCGCTGATACTGGTGCGCGGAGTCGACGACGGCTGGACGGTCAGCGTGGACAGCTCGGGCGAGCGCCTGCACCGGAGAGGCTGGCGGACGGCGGGCGGCGAGGCTCCGTTGCGCGAATCTCTGGCCTCCGCGGTACTGGCGCTGGCCGGATGGAGCCCGACCGAGGCCCTTTACGACCCGATGTGCGGAGCCGGCACGATCCCCATCGAAGCATGCACGGCGGCACTGGAGATCGCGCCGGGTTTGCGACGCGCGTTCGCGTTCGAGCGTTGGCCAGCCACCAACTCAAGCTGGGGCGACCGGTGGGTTTTGCTGCGAAAAGCGGCGGAAGAAGCACACAGGGACAGCTTGCCCGCGCCGATTTTCGCGAGCGACCGCGATGCCGCGGCCATAAACGTCGCGCGACAGAACGCGGAGCGGGCGGGCGTGGAGGCCCACATCACCATCGCGGACCGCCCGCTCGCCGACGCTCGGCCACCCGTCGACGCTGGTCTGTTCATCGCCAACCCTCCTTACGGCGAGCGGCTGGGGCGGCGGAGTGACCTTCCGGGTCTGTACCGTGAGATCGGCGGCGTTGTGCGGCACCGGTTTCCCGGCTGGCGCGCGGCCGTCGTCGTGCCGGACGCGCGCCTCGCCTCCGCCTTTCGCCTGCCCTTGGCCTCTTCCCACCCGTTCGTACACGGCGGTCTGCGCGTCACCCTGCTGCGGTTCGCGCCGACCGCTTCGAGAGGCGCCACGCCGACCTGACCGCGCGAAGGGATTCCCCGACGACGCGGTACCATGTATGTTGTATGGGCCGCGCCCATGTTGAATAGCGTCGCGTTCGTCGTCGGTAGTTTGCTGGTGGGTTTCGTGACGCCGCCCGAGTCGTTAAGGCCGCACGCCGGCGTCCAGGCACGCGGGACGCGCGTGGCGGTAACTGTCGACAGCTTCAGCCCCCCGCCACAAAAGGCCAAGAAGAGGCGGTCGGCGGCACCGCGACCCGCGTCGTCCGGCACGACGAACAAGGTGCGCGGGAACGGCCTCGACGAGACCGAAGACGACAAGCCGCCTTCTCGGCAACCAACGCCGGCTCCCGTCCCCCGACGACGCGCGCCCGCTTCCGAGGACACCGCCGCCCAGGAAGACGCGGCCGGCGACGAGGAAGAGGAGCCAGACGAGCCCCGGTCGAGGCGCGTGACTTCGAAACGCCGCTTGTCCAAGGACGAGGAAGAGGAAGACGAAGGGGATGATGTCGCGACGGCGATCGCGAGTCGCCCCGCCGTCCTGCCGCGCCTGATATCGTTTGGGTTGGGGGGAGGCGCGTTTGGACGAATTTTCAGCTTCAACACTCCTTTGCAGAAGGAAAGCACGTTCCCACGCCCGGGCTTCGCCGCGTCGTTGGAGTCCTATCCCCTGATTCGAACGGATAACGGTTGGCTGAGGACGCTGGGCATTGGCGCTGATCTGGCGATGGAATTTGGCTCGGCGGCGCTGCAACAATCGGGCGGCGGACCCACGGTCAGCTTCCCGGTGACGGAGCGGCGTTACGCGTTCGACGTCCGCTACGCCGTGACCGCAGGAGACCGCGTCGTGATCGTTCCCGCGATAGGGCTCGGGAACAGCACATTCGATCTCAAGACCAACATGCCGATCCCTCCGTCATCGTGCAGTGACGCCATGACCACCCAGCCTTGTATTCCGGGCGTTCAGGTTACGTACCTGGTGGCTGATTTGCACCTTCGCGTCGCCGCGGCCGACGACATCGCGCTGTCGCTGTCGGCGGGATACCTGCTGGGACTGGCCGTGGGCCGCAGCCGCGGTCAGCTGGGTTCGGAGAAATCGCCCGTGATGTCGGGCCTTCATTTCGAACTGGGCGGAAGCTGGATGTTGAACGACTGGCTGGCGTTCCGCCTCGCGATCCCATACATCCGGCACGGCTTCACGTTCAGCGGGGGAACCGCCACGTACACCTCCGCCACCGAAACCTATTTTGGTGGGACGGTCAGTGCCCTGATCTTCACCCGCTGATCCGTCGCGGAGGAACGCGGAAAAACGTCCCCTGAGCGCTCCGGATCCGTGGTTGCGGACGCACGCGCGAGCCACTAATGTGACGCCCCCAACATGCCTGGAAGCACACGCGATCCGTCAAACGTGCGCGGCTCGGAGCGCCTCGCGGCGCTGCCGCCGTACATCCTGGCCAAGGTCGATGAGCTGAAATCCCGGCTGCGCGCCGCGGGACAGGATATCTACGATTTTGGCCTGGGCAATCCCGATGGCCCCAGCCCGGCGGCGGCGATCGATCGCCTGATCACTGAGGCCCGCCGTCCGGGAAACCAACGGTATATGCCGTCGAAGGGATTGCCCGAGACCCGCCAGGCGATCTGCGATTGGTACCAACGCCGATACGCCCAGAAATTCGATCCCGACACCGAGGCGGTCATCACGATTGGCTCCAAGGAGGGCATCGCTCACTTGTTGCTGGCCTTGGTCTCGCCTGGCGACTGCGTGCTGGCCCCGGACCCGTGCTATCCGATTCACCGATTCGGCGTGATCATCGCCGGGGGCGAGCCCTTGCCCGTAGCCTGCGGGCCCGACGTCGATCATATCGCCGCGCTCGAGCAGGGCCTGGCCGCGGCGCCCCGTCCACCGGTGGGGCTGATCGTCAACTTCCCGCACAACCCGACGTCCGCCACGGTCGACCTCGCGTACTACGAAAAAGTCGTTGCGCTGGCCCGACGGGAGCGCCTGTGGGTGATCTCCGATTTGGCCTACGCTGATTTGGCTTTCGACCCGTCGGCTCAAACCCGCAGCATTTTCGAGGTGCCGGGAGCGCGCGACGTCGCCGTCGAGTTCTTCACCGTTTCGAAGAGCTATTCCATGCCCGGTTGGCGGGTGGGGTTCTGTGTCGGCAATCCCGATCTGATCGCTCACCTGACCGCGATCAAAGGGTACCTGGACTACGGCATCTTCGCCCCGGCCCAACTCGGGGCGGCGACCGCGCTCGGCCAATGCGACGTGGATGTAGTGCAGAATCGCCAGCGCTACCATCGCCGGGCGGAGCTTCTGGTGAAGGGCCTCGGTGACGCGGGGTGGACGGTGGCCATGCCGAAGGCATCCATGTTCGTGTGGGCCCAGGTGCCTCCCGCTCATCGGCCGGGCGGTGCCGTCGCGTTCGCATCCGCCCTGTTGCAGCATGCCCGCGTCGCGGTGTCGCCCGGTGTTGGTTTTGGGCCCGGCGGCGAAGGCTTCGTGCGCTTCTCGTTGGTGGAATCCGAGGACCGGATCGAACGCGCCTGCGCGGCCGTCGCGAGCTTTCTTCGCGATCGTCCCGCCTCGGCCAAGGCGCCCTGATCCCCGCTCCGTCAGCCGGCCGTGGGTCCGAACGTAATTGACTTAGTCAAGTGACTTAGTCATTCTGGTCTCATGCGGAAGGTGAATGTTCATGAGGCAAAGACACATCTGTCCCGGCTGCTCGACCGCGCCCATGCTGGGGAGGAGATCATCATTGCCAAAGGTGGCGAACCCTACGCCCGGCTCATGCCGCTTCCGGGCAGGCAACCAAAGCGAGAAGAGGGGACGCTGAAAGAATCGGCCCAAATCGGTGACGCGTTCTTCGATCCGCTGCCGTCCGGCTGGAGTGGGGAGGACTGACGTGCTGAAAGGCCACCTTCTGCTCGATACCCACGCGCTGATCTGGTGGGCCACGGGCGACAGGGCTTTGAGCAAGAAAGTCCGACGCCTCGTCCAGGACGAGACTACGAAGATTCTTGTCAGCGCGGCCACGGCCTGGGAAATCGCAACGAAGGTGCGACTCGGAAAGCTCAAATGGCCGAGCGGCGATTCCGTCGAGTCTTACTGCGTGGGGCAGCGTTTTGAGCTACTGGCGGTGACCTTCGCGCATGGCGAGCGAGCGGGATCTTGGCAGCAGCAGCACGGCGATCCGTTCGACCGCATGCTCGCGGCTCAAAGCGAGATCGAGGGGATACCGCTCGCAACGAACGACAAGCAAATCGAGGCCTTTGGAATCGTTACGGTCTGGTAGAGAGGGCCGGCGAGGCCGCCGAGACTGTCGTTGACAACACCGGCCGGTTCGAGTAAAAAACGCGCCTTTCATGCCTTCCACTTCTTCCACTTCCGCAACTCGGAGTCGATCCACGTTCCAGGCGAAGACCGGCCTGCCTCACGGCTGGTTCGTCGTCGACGTGGAGGGCAAGACCTTGGGTCGCGCCGCGACCAAAATTGCCGACGTCCTTCGGGGAAAACACCGCCCCACTTTCACGCGGCACGCCGACGCCGGTGATTTCGTGGTGGTCGTCAACGCCGAGAAGGTCAAGCTCACCAAGGACAAGTGGCAGACCAAGCTTTATCGCGATCACTCCTTGTTCCCGGGCGGCCTGCGCACGCAGACGGCCGAGGAGCTCAACAAACGCCATCCGGGCGATCTGGTGAAGCGCGCGGTCTGGGGGATGTTGCCCAAGGGTCCCCTCGGACGTCGCATTTACAAGAAGTTGAAGGTGTACGCAGGAGCGAGCCATCCCCACGCGGCCCAGCTTCCCCAAGTCTTGAAGTTGCCGTGAAGCTGGACTGACCGAAATCGATTCAATCGGAGCGCCCCACGATGCCTGATCCACAGAAATCCGTCTATGCCACCGGTCGCCGCAAGGAAGCGGTGGCCCGCGTTTGGTTGCAACCCGGCAGTGGCAAGGTGGAGATTAACCGGCGATCGTTGGAAGACTATTTCGGTCGCGAGACCTCGCGCATGGTGTTTCGCCAGGCGTTGGAGCTGACCGAGACCACGGGCGCATACGACGTGTTCTGCACGGTCATGGGTGGTGGCCTTTCCGGACAGGCGGCAGCCATTCGCCACGGAATTTCGCGGGTGCTCATCAAGATCGACCCGGCGTTTCGCCCTCCGCTGAAGAAGGCCGGCTATCTGACGCGCGACGCACGCGCCAAAGAGCGCAAGAAGTACGGACAGCGTGGCGCCCGCGCTCGCTTCCAGTTCTCCAAGCGTTAGTTTCGCGCACGTTCCGAGCTCCGGCGACCGTGCTGGCCGGCGGATGGAGAGCCGCCACCAATTGCGGTGGCTCTCCATCACGGCTACCGCTGCCCGCGAAGCGTGCCTGGAGCGCGCCCAAGCTGACCACACGCGTGACACGCGCGTTACACTGATCAGATGCGGAAGGCGCCCACCGGACAATTGCTGACGCGGTTGTTG
This sequence comes from Pseudomonadota bacterium, assembly GCA_017881245.1. Lineage (GTDB taxonomy): Bacteria > Myxococcota_A > Polyangia > Fen-1088 > Fen-1088 > FEN-1088. Next base: position 11,548 of record JADGRC010000022.1, on the reverse strand, counting down.
TTGGGGACGTTGATTCCGACCGTCTTGGCGCTCGGAACCTTCGGCGTCCTTGCGCACGAGGTGGCGCGAAGAATCCTCGACGACGAGTTGGGACGCCGTTTGGCGATGGCCGCCGCCGGGGCTGCGGGCATGATACTGCCCGAGCAAGTGACCGCTTTGGCGGACGGCGATGTGGCCTCGCTGACTTATGCGAACGTTCGGCGCAAGCTGGACATCGCGCGTGACAGATTCGACGTCAGGCGGGTCGCTCTGGTTTCCCGTGACCTGGTCGCGCGCGCCGACACCGATGGACGTATCGCCATCGGCGCGAAGGCGCACGAACTTGGAGCCGACCGCCTTGAGCTCGGGCGGGCCGCCGCGGGCCAACCCGCGGCATCACCGTCATTCATCGGGCACGATCAACGACCTTACAAACGCGGTTACGCGGCTGTCGGGGCTCCACCGCAGATCGCGGGTTACGTAGTCGTCGAAGCCAGCGCGGATTACTTCGCGCCGCTCGGTTCGTTTCGGCGACAGCTGCTCTTGGGCGGTATGGTGGCCCTGGCCATCGTGATGGCCGTGACCATTGTGTTGGCGCGTCGGATCAGCGGCCCCGTGGTACGGCTGGCCGTGGCCGCCGAACGCATCGGGCGCGGCGATCTGGATCAGCCCGTGCTGGCCGCGGCAAAGGGCGAGGTGGGATTTTTGGCGCGAACGTTGGACGACATGCGTGCCGCCCTAAAGGCACGCGACGAGCGCCTGCAGATGATGCTGGCCGGAATCGCCCACGAGGTGCGCAATCCTCTGGGTGGATTGGAGTTGTACGCGGGGCTCCTGCGCGACGCCCTTTCCCACCAGCCGGAACGCCTGGAGGAGGTGGCGCGCATCGAGCGCGAGGTTCAGTATCTGAAGGTGGTGACCACTGAATTTCTGGACTACGCGCGACGGTCGCCGCCCGTCCTGTCCAGAGTGGACGTGCCGGAGCTGTTCCTCGAAATTCGCGAGCTGGCGCTTGGACGCGGCGTCGTCATCGAGATCGACGCTCAGTCCGGATTGTTTGTCCGCGCGGATCCGGGGCAGCTGCGACGCGCGGTGCTGAACCTGGCGCGCAACGCGGTTGGCGCCGCGGCGCGCGCGCGCCCCGACGGAGCCGGCCATGTTCGCCTTCGGGCGTACCGCGACGGCGGGAGCGTGCGCATCGAAGTCGAGGACAACGGTGCGGGCGTGGACCCCGCGATGCGCGACAAGATCTTCGCGCCCTTCTTTACGACGCGGGAAAAAGGTACGGGGTTGGGGCTGGCCTTCGTGCGCGATATCGTGCGCGATCACGGCGGCGAGATCCACGTGGACGGTGCTCCCGGTGGAGGGGCGTTATTTTGGTTTCAAATTCCCGGTGCCGTACCGGCAGCGAGCGCGCACCATTTCCCCGCGGGGGCGACCTGAGCGACATGAGCCATACGCTTTTGATCTCGGACCCGCGTTTCATTGAGCACGACCCGGGGCCCGGTCATCCCGAGTCGTCCGCTCGCATCGCGACCGTCGTGGCGGCGTTGGAGCGCAGCCCGTTGGCCGGGACATTCTGGATGACACCGCGGCTCGCCACCGACGATGAAATGATGGCCGTTCACGCGCGCTCCTACGTCGTGCAATTGGCCGCACACCAGGGAACCAACGCGAGACTGGATCCGGACACGGCGATGTCGCCCGGAAGTTGGCACGCGGCGCGATTGGCGGCGGGGGCCGCGGTTCAAGCGGTGGAGGAAGTGTGGTCAGGCCGGGCCAACAACGCGTTCGTCCTGGCGCGTCCACCGGGACACCACGCGGAAGCCGCACGCGCGATGGGGTTTTGTCTTCTCAACAACGCCGCGATTGCCTCCGAGGCCGCCTTGCGGGCGGGTGCTTCTCGCGTGGCGATCGTCGACTGGGATGTCCACCACGGCAATGGCACGCAGCATCTGTTCGAAAAACGGAACGACGTTCTGTATCTGTCCGCGCACCAGTTTCCCTTCTATCCAGGAACCGGTGCCGCCGACGAGATCGGCCGCGACGCCGGGACGGGCTTTACGATCAACTGCGCGCTGCCCCCTTCACAAGGAGACGCGGATTACGGTGCCGTGTTCCATGACGTGTTCCTACCTGCTCTTGACCGTTTCGCCCCGGATGTGGTCATCGTATCGGCGGGATTCGACGCCCACGCGCGCGATCCCCTTGGCGAAATGCGCGTCACGGAACGGGGCTTCGCGGCGATGTGCGGTGGAGTGGCTGACGCTTGCCCTAGACTGGTCTTGCTCTTGGAAGGCGGCTACGATCTTTCGGCTCTGGCGGGCAGCGTTCGCGCGTGCGTTCAAGTTTTGGCCGGCGCGCGCGAGACCTTCCCTTCCGGCGGCGGCCCGCAGGCGGTCGCGGCGATCTTGGCGACGCGCGGAGCACACGAGCGAGCGACACGCAACCTGTTGGCGTGACGGATCCGATGTCGGACGGTAACCCCGACCCTTCGCCGCCGAAATCGGGACCGGGATCGCGACCCGCCTCCGTCGTTGATGTTTCGAGTAACCGAGGCCCAGGATCGTCTGCCGGCCCCGCGGTAGCTTTGCTCTTTCACCGAGCTCTGGCAGTCGTCTTCCTGATCGCGTGGACGTCCCTTGCCAGCCAGGTCCTGTTGCTGATCGGAAGCCGGGGCCTGCTCCCCCTGGCGGATTTCGTCGCGGCCGCGCGTGCCGAGGGCGCTCTCTCCATCGCCACATTTCCTAGTCTGCTCGGGTGGATGCCCGGTGACGGCCCCTTGCTCTGGGGCACGCTCGGAGGCGTGGCCCTTTCGCTGGTGAGCTTCGCGGGCGCCCGGCCCCGTCTTTGCGCCGCCCTGCAGACCGTGTGGTACCTGGGGTACGTCACCGCGTGTCGGAGTTTTCTCGGGTTCCAGTGGGACAACCTGTTGCTCGAGTGCGGGTTCCTGGCGACGTTCCTGCCCACGCATCGGCCCGCGCCCATCGCGCACCTCCTGCTCCGAGCCCTGCTCTTCAAGCTGTACTTCGAATCAGGGTTGGCCAAATGGCAATCGCCGCTACACGACTGGCGTGATGGCAGCGCCATGACCTTCTACTACGAGACCGCACCACTGCCGACCGCACTGGCCTGGTATGCCCATCATCTGCCGCGCGGGTGGCACGTGTTCGAAAGTTACGCGACCCTAGCGATGGAGCTGGTGCTGCCGTTCGCGATCTTCGGACCACGCCGCGCACGACTGACGGCGGCGGCGCTCTTCACGTTGTTTCAGATCGCCAATGCCGCGACCGCGAACTATGCGTTCTTCTGTTACCTGACCGCGGCGCTACATGTCTTTTTACTGGACGACCGCGATGTGACAATCCTGTGCGGCTGGCTCCGAGCCTTGTTGACGCCTCTTGGCCGACTGCTCCGCCGCGCCGCACCGCACGTCGTCCAGAATGCCTGGGCTTCGTGGCGCCGGCGAGAGGCACCCGTGCCTGCCACGGCACCGCCAAAACGGCCCGTGCCCCGAGGGGCGGCCCATCTCGGTCGCATCAGTGCCTGGATCGGAGCCGGCGCGTGGGTATTTGTTTCGCTCACGGAGGCCTGGTTCCATTTTGGCGATCCCGGCGCGGGTTTCGCGGCGGCCTCGTTACTGACCGTGCTCGAATGGTCGCAAACATTTCGGATCGTCAACACGTTTCATCTGTTTGCCGCGGTCACGCGCGAGCGGATCGAGCCCGAGATCCAGGTTCAGGCCCAAGCCCACGGCCACGGCCACGCCCAAACCGAAGCCCAGACCCAGACAGACGGCGACTGGGTGGCCTACCACTTGCGCTACAAACCGGGTGACCCGTTGCGGGCACCGCGATTCGTCGCCCCTCATCAGCCGCGCGTGGATTTCCTGCTGTGGTTCTACGGACTCGCCTACCAACGGAGACAGCCGGCTTACGCGGGTGAGCTGTTGTCCCGCCTGTGTGGCGATCCGTCCGCAGTCGCACCGCTGTTCCGGTCCGCGCCGTCCCTCCCGCCACGGGCTGTTCGTATCGTCTTTTGGGACTATCGCTTCACATCGGCAGCCGAGAAACGCGTCACGGGTGCCTGGTGGAAGCGACGCGAGATCGCATCGACCCAGCCCCTCGTGTGCGGGTACAGATAACGGGCGGCCCGCGACCGCGCTCGTATCCAATCCCCTACGGCGCCGCGCCCGGTCCGCTGTTGCAGTATTCGCTGAACCTGTTGCCCGACGCGCTGAAAGGTCGGGAGGACGTGGCGGCCGGTCGCCAGGGCATGACCCCGCTGATGTGCGCACCCATCATCGATTCCCTGATGACGGCCTGACCATTGGGGGTGGGCGTGGTGCTCGACTGGTCCCAAGACCGCCCCAGCGCAATTTTGCCGACGGGAGCGGTGGCATCCGCGGTGAAGCTGGACCCGATCACGAGAAAGCCGTAGTCGTTCGCGACCGACGTGCTCGGCGCCAGTTGGGCCGCCGATCCGGTCCCCTTTCGCGACGATAGGTAGTTGATGGTCGCTCCGTCGATCACGGCCGTCGCCCGCCCGAAAATGAAATCGGTGTCGCCCTCGATAGTGCCGTTCTTGATGTAGACACGCGACACGGTCGTGGGCGACGGCGAATCGACGTAGAGCGTGTCTTGGAAACCGTGCAGCCTTACGTTTTGCAGGACGATCTTGTCACCGGTCGTGTACAGCGCGACGGCCTGAAGGTTAGCCCCGGTGGCCGGCGTGGCGAAGTCGTTCGAGATGGTCAGGTTCATGACCTGAAACCCGTCCGCGCTCACCGTGAACGTGGAGCTCTGCGCGGTGCCCCCGGCGTCCCCGGAGGATTTGCCATCCACGATCACCACCGCGCTTGCGTCCGGCCCGACCCCGTAAAGCGTGATGGGCGTGGACCCGCCGACGGAGATCGTCTCGCGGTACGTTCCGGGTTTGACGAGGACGTATTGCCTCGCGGATCCCTTCGCCGCGTCCAAGGCCGACTGCACGGTGGTGTGCGTGCCGCTTCCGTCCGTGGCCACCGTAAACGCCGGCGCGAACGAGCCCGCGCTGCCCAACCCGGCGACCGGGTTCCAGTTGTCGGTGATCAACGACCCGAGTGTGCCCGTTTTCGCGAAGTACTTTGCGATCGTGTAGTTCGCGGCCTCGGCGCTGGTCAACTGCGGTCGGACATCGGTGACGGTCATGCCGGCGCAAACCCCAATCACACCCCCGGCTCCCGTCGTGCCTCCAGTTCCCGGCTTGCCACCAGTTCCCGTCGCGCCGATGGTACCCGCGTTGCCACCAGTTCCCACGTTGCCACCGGTTCCCGCCGTGCCGCCCGTGCCTTTCGCGCCACCGGGTCCGGCTACGCCACCGGTTTCGGCCGCGCCACCGGTTTCGGCCGCGCCACCGGGGGCGGCGGCGCCGCCGGGTCCGGCCGCGCCGCCCGAAGCCGGGCCACCTCCTGTCGCCGTACCCTCCCCGGGTTTGATGGCCGGGGTACCGCCCGTCCCAGCGCCGGCCCCGGTAGCTGTTTGTCCACCGGTCACCCCGCTCGAGGCTGTGCTCTCCACCGTGGCCGCGTCCCGCGACGACCGTACGCCGGACGAGGCTCCACAGCCCGCAACCAGAGCAACCGAGCACACAAAACGAAAGAATCGAATAGGTGCTGGGACGTCGCTGATAGTATTCATGAGCTCCTTCAAATGGATCCGGTCGGACGCGACTGGCGCCCCTTGCGGAAGAAGGTGTTCCGGCCCCCGCCGGAAAGCTCACGGCCGGGGAGGTGCGGGGAGGTGCAGCGTCGCTTGACAGCGGCCTAGGCCGCCGGACGGCCGGGGTCGAGCGGCTGCACGTCGTGAAACTTATGCAGATCTAGTAACAAATCGCCATTCTCGGTCTCCGACAGCACATCGACGTGGCGGTGGTTCCAGAGGATCTGATGGGCGAAGTATTGATGACTGGCGTGAACCTGCTGCCTGAACGTGTCGTCGAGACCGACGACCACGATCTGCAACTCGGCCTCCTTCGCGGCCAGTGTCCCGGGGGTCTCGCCTTTCAAGGGACTGTCATTGTCGATCGGGTGCAACACCGTCCACGACCTTGTCAGCGTCAGCGCCCGATCGCGCGCGATGGGCAAGCTCGACATTCGATAGAACGTTACTCCCTCGACGGTGCGCTCGGTTCGAATCAGCGTGACGTGAATCTCGGCGTTGACGATCTGATTGGAGCGCGCGTTGCCGAGCCGGAACGACAGCGTGGGAACTCCGTTCATTGGCCCGATGACAGCCTCTCGGGTGAACACGAACCTGGCAGTCGAGCGCGAGAATTTCGCGAACACGAGCCCGGTCGCGAGCGCGGTGAGCAACAGCCCCGCAATGGATTCCGCCACGACCAACCCGTTCGCCGCGTCCGATCGCGGGAACGCCGCCCCATAGCCAATGGTACCCATCGTCTGCACACTGAAGAAGAATGCCTCTTTGAAAGAACCGGGTGTCACGTTGGCGACGCCCCCCGTCCAGACGTAGCCGAGCGCGAAGATCGCGTTTGCACCAAGGTAGGCGGTCGCGATCGCGCCCAATGTCAGGATCCAGGGCAAACGCAGGACCACGTAGTAGATGTCCCGCCACGTCGGGCGTCCCGCGCCGATGACGCGAATTTGGTAGGTCGCCCCGGCGCGCCGCGCTTCGTTCTTGGACACGAGGTGAGTTTCAACTCACGAGCGCCGGTTGGCAACGGCCGCGACGCCGAGCGCCCGAGCCCCGGCGACTGCTAGGATTGTGAACATGTGCGGTCGCGCGACGCTGACCAACAGCGACATCAACCTAGTGCTCTCCGAGCTCGACGCCGAGATCGCGCCCGAGGACGCCGCATCGTTCCGCCCTCGGTACAACGTCGCCCCATCCGACCTGCATTGGATCGTCGAAGCACCGGGCGATAGCCGTATTCTGTTGCCCGCCATCTGGGGATACCTCGCCTCGGGGCGTCCGCTCATCAACGTGAGGGGTGAGCAAATCGCCTCCGGCCGCGGCTTTCGCGACGCGTTCGCGTCGCGCCGGTGCCTGGTCGTGACGGACGGCTTTCTCGAATGGGACCGGAGACACGCGCCCTTCTGGTTCCACCGCGCGGACGGGGGCTTGGTCTTGCTTGCTGGCCTGTTCCAGAAACCCGTTGACGGCGACGGCGCCCTTACCGGCGCGCGTCCCCGCTTCACGGTGCTCACCACGCAACCCAACAGTCTTGTGGCCCGGGTTCACGATCGCATGCCCGTCGTGATCGCGCCCGATCGAGTGGACGATTGGTTGAAAGCCCCCCCCGCCGAAATCGTCGACCTCATCGCGCCCGCCGCCGACGAAGCCCTCGTGGCTACCGCCGTTTCGCGGCGGGTCAACACGGTCAAAAACGACGATCCGGGCTGTCTGGCCCCCGCGGAGACTGATCCCCTGCCCGCGGCGGAACGACAACGCACGCTTTTCTGACCGTTCGGGACAATTTTACGGCTCGGCGTGCTCAAAACTCGTCACGGCTCATTCGTCGTAATCGTAGTCGGGGTGGATGTCTTCACTTCGAATCGGCCACAAACCATGGACGCAAAAACGAATCCGCAGGGGAGCATCGACGGCGCGGGGAACGGTCATCGTCATCATCGAACCTCGGCGTACGCGTGCGGGCACGCGAACATGGACGGTGACCTCCTCGTTCACAGCGCCCTCGTGTTCACAGATCCGACACCACACACCACGCGGACGCGCCACACCGCCGCAAGTCGCGCACGCCACTTTCAGAGCCATCTGAATCGCCGCGGTACCACCCGATGCGGCCTCGCGCCCGTTCAGGTGCAGCTCGATGACCCCGTCGGCGTCGAGCGCGACGATGCGGGATGAAACCAGAACATCCAGTCGACCGGATAGGCGCGGCAACAGATCCGCGAAGGGCCCGGCGCGCGCGGCCCTCCAGCCAGCCGTCCCGACCGTCCAATCGACACCACCCGCGTGTACGGCACCCGCGTCGCGCGCCATCCACGCGTCCTGCTCCGCCAAGCTGACGTCGTAGGCCGAACGAGCCACGGGATTCGAGAGCACGCGGTAGGCGTCGGCGATTCCGGCGAACGTTGGCGCACTGGCGGCGCCCGCCCGATCGGGGTGATGCAGCAGCGCCATCCGCCGATAGGCCCGCCGCAGATCCGCCACGCTGGCGGACCTCGCCACGCCGAGTAGTCCGTAGAGATCGACCCGCGTCGAACGCACGCCCCCATCCTAGTACTATGGGCCGGAAAGTCGCGTCATCGATCCGCGATTACGGCCAAGCGGCTGTCGAGGCGACCGTCCCGACCCACGCGCCCTTCGGCGGTCGGATGCGTGGCCGAAACGAACGAGACCGTGCGCACACCGCCGCGCACATGATCCATGGCCAACAGGACCGCTCCGATGATCTCGGCTCGCGCCCCCAGGATCGAAGGAACGATACGGACACCCCGGGGCTGCAACGCGTGCCTGTCCACGGACGCGCGCAACGGCTCGAATAGAGCCTCCCCGGCACTGGCCGGATCGCCGGCGACCACGATCATCTCGGGGTCGAGGATGTTCAACAGATACGAAATCCCTTTTCCCAGGTGCTCTCCCACCTCGGACAAGATTCGTCGGGCGACCTTGTCGCCCTCGCGGGCCGCAGCGGTCACGGCGGCGGCATCCAACGGCCGGCGTGCCGCCCGCAGAACAGTCGGCTCGGTGCCCGCCACGGCCTGCTTGGCGGCGCGCGCGATGGCCATTCCCGATGCCACCGTCTCGAGGCACCCGCGCCGCCCACAGGCACAGACACGTCCCGCGTCCTCGGTGACCGGGCAATGACCAATCTCCCCGGCAAAACCACGGAAACCGAAGAAGAGCTTGCCGTCGATCACGACACCCGAGCCGATGCCGGTCCCCGAGTACAGCCACACGAAGGAGGCGACCCCCGCCGCGGCACCGACCCGTCCCTCGGCCACGGCGGCCGCGTGGGCCTCGTTGTGAACGACCACCGGAAGGCCAAACGCTTCCTTCACCATGTCGCGCAGCGGAACATCGTGCCAACCCAGGTTGGGCGAAACCACGCAGACACCTGTCGACTGTTCGACCGGCCCGTGCACCGAAACGCCGACCGATTGCAGGCGTGAACGCGGCACGTTCGCGGAGGTCAGGGCCTCTTCGAGAAAAGGCTCCAGCGCCTCCATGGACTTCATGGGCGCGCCCTTGATGGACGGCCCCTCGGCTATGGCGCGAATCACCCCGCGAGCGTCGGCAACCGCGACCGCGGTGCCCCGGGCGCTGAAATGAATGCCCAGATACGCGGCAGACTGACCGTTGAATTCCAACAGCCGGGCTGGTCGACCGCCGTTTGACGCCGTTTCGGCGAAGCCCACCTCGCGAACGGTCCCGTCACGCATCAGATCGTCGACGATCGCAGACACGGTGGGCTTGGTCAGCGCCGAACGGTTGGCCAACTCGGCGCGCGAGATCTGCTCGCTGTGGCGAATGATGTCGAGCACGATGGCACGGTTGATCTCGCGCATGCCTCGGTTGTCGACTTTGCGTTGCATTTCGCTCAACTAACGTGGTGGCCAGGCCGCTCGCGATCACGCGCCGCACCAACCCGATTGTCGGGAACCAGAAGTTGGCCGTGCAGTTTGTCCCTCATAACGCGTCGCCTCGAAGCGAAGGTCGACGCTGGACCTTATCATGCGCTCGTGTCAACCATGCCTAACCGGATAGGAAACCCTGTTTACTTAGCAAGGCGTCGCTGTTATTATCAGACAGAGATCTCCGCATGGGGCAGGTGTTCCCCCACCGGGAGCCAGTTGGTGCCAGACCGGGACAGACGTATAAGCGTACGATGATTCACAGGTTCAGGGCTAGGTAGGCGGTCGCTTTGTCCCACCGCACCCACCGGCGATGTTTGCTCCGCGCCGCGAACCCGCCCCGCCAACAGGAGCGACGATGCGGACCCAACTGACATGTAGCCTGATGCCCCATCCCCCCCGATGGATTCGTCCGCGGAACGTCGTCCGAGCGCTGCTGCTGTGCGTCGTACTCTCGTCCGGGTGCACCAAGAGGACCGAAACCAATTCGCCTTCCGGGGGCGCCCCCACGGGCAACACGGGGTCCTATCGATTCGCGTTCGTCACCAACAACTCGTCGGATTTTTGGAACATCGCCGAAAAGGGCCTCCGCAAGGCCGAGAAGGATTTCGGCGTCAAGGTCGACATGTTCCGCCCCCTGAAAGGTGAAATCGCGGACCAACAGCGGTTCCTGGAAGACATCATGGTGCAAAGCTTCGACGGCGTCGCCATCAGCCCCATCAATCCCGATGCCATGACAGGCACATTCGACAAGGTCGCGGCCAAGATGCCGCTCGTTTGCCAGGACTCGGACGCGCCGAAATCGAAGCGCAACGTCTACGTCGGCACCAACAATGTTCAGGCCGGCCGAGCGGCCGGAGCCGCCGCCATCGAGGCGCTGCGGGCCGCGAACATCACGAAGGGCAAGATCGCCATCTTCGTCGGGCGCATGGACATGCAGAACGCCATCGAGCGAAAACAAGGCGTCGACGAGACGCTGGGCAAGTTGCCGGGGTTCGAGATTCTGCCCGTGTACCTGGACAAGACCGATCGGGCGCTCGCGAAAAAAAATGTCGAGGACGCGCTGGCGAGCCATCCCGATCTGGCGGTCCTGATGGGCATTTGGTCGTACAACGGTCCTTGCATGGCGGGCGCCGTGCGTACGTCCAGCCGCAAGGAAAAGCCGGTCATGATCGTATTCGACGAAGAAGAGGAAACGCTGAAGGCCGTGCAGGACGGCGCTATCTTCGCGACCATCGTGCAGAGGCCGTTTCAGTTCGGATACCAGTCCATCAAGGCGTTGAAGGATCTGAAGGACGGAAAAACGGTTCCCCCGGTCGTGGACACGGGAATCCTGACCATCAAGAAAGAGAACGTGACCCAGTTCTGGAACGAAGTGCGCGAGCTGAAAAAATGAGCCTGACGCTTCGGTGGGTCGAAGAATCCTTCGGGATCATCTTGGCGGCGACTCGTCGTCGATCGGTGTTCGAAAAGAACGCGGCCCGCCGCAAGACCAAGTAGCCTACGACAACCGAAGGATCGCTAGGGACCAGAAAAACGATGACTCATCATGGTTGAACAAAATGGCTGAACAAAAGCGCATTCTCGTCACCGGCGCCACCGGCAAGGTGGGCCAGACCGTCATCAGGCGGCTGCTCGCCGATCCCAAATTCGATGGGTTCGTGGTCCGCGCCTTGTGCCACAACCGAAAGCTGGAGGCGGCGCCGCGCCTGGAGGTGGTCACGGGTTCCATCGAACACCGGGACGCCGTGGACAAGGCGGTGGCCGGCGTGACGCACGTGCTGCACCTGGCGACCAGCAAGGAAACGCCCGAATCGATCATGGACGTGGCCATCAAGGGAATGTTCTGGCTGCTCGAGGCCAGCCGGGTCAGCCCCACGTTCGAGCAGTTCATCCTGATCGGCGGTGATGCCGCCATAGGACATTTCGTCTACCCCCACCCACTGCCGGTGACCGAGCAGCAGAAGCACA
>JADGRC010000217.1 GCA_017881245.1 Pseudomonadota bacterium | reverse complement strand
TGCCGTGGCAACCAATCGCGGTCGTGTCCACGGTTCCGAGGTGTCGTACACCTTGGACCGCAGGAAGGCACGCATGGCTTCAGGCAGGTTCTCGACGCTCGCGGTATAGGTCGCGCGTATCTCTGATTCCGAAGCCGCGTGACCGCCAGAATAGGCGCGTTGACGCACCCGTTGCACGTTGAGATCCGGCGAAGCCGTAGCGAGGAATCTCAGCTCGGTTCGAAAACCGCGTTGGCCCGCCATTTCGGCCTGCCGAGCGGCGGTCATTGTTCGCAGCGTGGTCTCCACGGCAAAGCTTCGCCCATCCTGAATGTGGCGCAGAACGAACCGCTCGCACTCACGCGACACGGCGCTTCGGACCGCCTAGGGGATTGCGCGGTAACTGCCCAACAATTGAGCGCATCGGTCATCAATATTGAACGCATCCACCCCCAGCGCGCTCGCGGGGAAGAACATCGTCTTGCCGCTGCCGGGCGGACCGGCGACAACCAGCATGACCGGGCGGGCCACGTTCTATCCCGTGACGACGCTGGTCTCGGACTCGGGAAGCATGTCCGCCGGAATCTCGCGCTGTTTCAAGTTCCCCTCGTGGTCAATGATTCCCATCCCCTCAAGCCGAGATCGTGCGTGTTGGACACGCTGGTCGGCCAATGACACGAGCCGCGCCTCCCAAGTTGCGGCATCTGCTTCGTCATCAAGGTCGAGATCATCGATCCGGGCCTGCGCGATCACCGCCTCATCATGATTCGAATCCATCTTGTCCATTGTAGCCGCCAGCTATTGCGGATTCACGTCACTAACCAGGACGAGCACAGGCGAGAAATGGGAGGGCAGTGAATACAAGGGCCATGTCTCATTGCGTCAAGCGCCGATATAAACCACTCTGCAAACTTCCCCGTCACCCCGCCGGTGGCAGACCCCCGCGCTTCGCGGGTAGATTAGCGAGATGAGCACAGCAAGGCCGTTAACGAAGGTTCCCAAAGACGCAAGATCGGAAAGTGACATTGAGGTCCCCAGCGATGAGTGATCCTGATCCGATTCAGTCGGACATCTCTCTACGCTGCCTGAGCACCTGCCTCCTCGCAAGCGCCTCGAAGACGGCGGGCGCCGAGCGGCCGAGTGCGTCCCTCTTGACGCCCGTACTCAGCTCGAATCTCCCTACCGTGCTCCGCCGGGGCGATTACCGACGACAGAGAGGGAGCGCTGGCCCCTGATCGACCGAGGCGTGAAGGCGAGGCAGCCGGGGCGCCGAAAGAGCTCGCGGACCCGGGCGTTCTACCCGAGTCCGCGGACAGACGCCGTCTATGAGCGCGGACATTTCCTATCCGGAGTGATCCCAAAATCCGTCCGCCTAAACTCAAACTCACTCTGGCCGGGGTCGGTGTCGCGAGGCTGGTCTATTCCACGTCGCCGCCGATATCGATGCGGGTACCTTGGTGCCGTTGCTCGAGCGGTACAATCCGGGCGACCTCGAAATGGTCAACGCGGTCTATGTCGGCGGCGGCAATCTTCCTCGGCGCGTGCGTGCCTTCATCGATCAGCCCCGTTCGGCTCGCGTTGAATCCGCAAACGTACGAACGTTCGGGTGCGGCCTCCACGTTGGTCGTCATCGCGAGGGCATGACCTCTTGGCCGCTGGCATCGAGGAACGCAAGGCTGCTAATGCAGAAGGCGTAGGCGACCGACATACCCGGCGAGGTGGGAACAAGAAAGTGGACTCCGGTGATCAGACCTCGGTCGAGGGTGGCGTTGGGGTGCCCGGGGTCGGGCAGGTTGAAGTCGCTCAGAGGAACCCTAAAACTCCCCGGAGTGGTAACGGGGCCGCTGCGATCAAAAGTCGTTACGCAGTCGGGAATTTGCGTGCATTGGGCGCTCTGAATTTGGGTCATCTGAACAAGAACACCTGAGGGCGGAGGCGTCTCGAGGCTGAACCCAATCTGGGCGACGCCGAGCGCTGAAGCATCGAATGACGGGATCACCCGATTCGCTTCGTCCACTTCATCGAGTCCGAGGGCAAGGATAGCGCCCCAACCCAAGCCGTTTGCACCTGGATCGACCGTGCCCGACATACAAAATCGTCCGGGCTCATGTCTCACGATCGCCGTGGAAGCTCCGCCGTTGGAGTCGTCCGTCCCGGGCCCCGTCCATCGCACGAGTGAATTGTCGTGGACGACGATGCGGCACCCCGGATCCGCCGGTCTCATGCATCCCGCAGCTGTAACCTGGTCGTTGGATGTCGAGCCACACGCCCCAATCAGGCCAAGAACGACCATGAACGCCACAATGGTGCCAACCTTCATAATTGCCTCCCCCTCGAATCGAACCTCGCAGGCGGTGCATGCGTCGTTTGGAGGTTCGTGATTAAGGACACTACCCTAAGTTGTTGGTCGGTCGGCAGCGTTTTCTTTTCGTTCGTTCGGGCTCGCGCCGTCGACTGGCTGGGCGCCGTCGTAGATCAGGCGCCGGTTTATTTTCTTGTTGAAGTCGAAATCGAAGCTGTCGAGGGAGCGCTCGGCGGCGCGGAAATCGGCTTGTTTCGTGCGGAGGACAGTGAATACAAGGGCCACTGTCTCGGGTCAAACGCCGATATACCCCACTCTGTAAACTTCCCCGCAGCCCGCCGGTGGCCGACCCCCGCCCTTCGCAGCTCGGGGCCCAAGGGACCCACGGTGGCCATCAACGCCCGCTGCCTGGACGACGTCGACTTC
>JADGRC010000216.1 GCA_017881245.1 Pseudomonadota bacterium | reverse complement strand
CGTGGCTTCGGAGGCGGGGGAGGCGAATGCGAGCGTCACGAGGCTGCTGAATTCAGCGGAGCGCCCAGGGGCGGTATTGTTGTCGGTCGGCGCGGCCGAGAAGCTCACCTGGACAGCTGCGATGCCTTTTGCTTCGGTGGCATTGAACCCTTCGTTCGGAACTGCCACGAGCGTCAGCGCTCCCGAAGCGGTTTCGGTGCCGCCGGTGCTAGCAGTGGTCGCGTACTTGTAGTACTTGAAGACCGGTGTCGCACTGGACTGCTGGTAGATGTTTTCGGCGAGGCGGAACCCGTTCGAGGGTGTCGCGGTCGATTCCCACGTGAATTTGCTCGGCCACGTGCCGCCGTTCGCCTTGTAGGTCTTGTCGATCAGCAGGCCGCCGGCCGGATAGGTCCCGGTCCAGAGGATCCGGTGTTCGAAGACTTCGGGGTATTCGATGACGGCCTTTTCGCTGGTGCCCGCCCTGAACCGGAGTTCGCTGCCGGTGCTGCCGGCTTGGATCGGTGCGAATTCGCGGGCGATGCAGCCCGAGTGCAGCTCATCGACGACGTGGGTCATGGCCGTGCGGCCGAGCTGGGTCGCCTGCACGCGATCAGTGATGCGGGCGGTCTGGCGCAGCGACACTTCCAGGATCGCGAACAGCGCGCCGGTGACCACCACTCCGCAGACGATCGCCACGAGCAGCTCGATGAGCGTGAAGCCGCCCTCGTCGCGAGCGAGGCGCCGGGCGATGGAGGAGCTCATGGACATTCGGCCCGCGTTTCGACGGTGACTTTGCTGTTCGTCGCTTCCGTGGTTTCTTGGCTTTCCCGCGTTGTTCTCGCGCTTGTCTGCCCGTTGACTTTGTTGTTATATGTAGTCGTGGTGATTTTGTGTTCGACGAAGTATTCTTTTTCCCATTGTCTCTTTTCGCTTTCTTCTTTGGTGCGCAGCGCGGCCTGTTCCTGAGCCGATTTCTGGCCGATGTAGACGGGGATGACGGGGCCTTTGGTTGCCTTGTCTTCGTACTGGCGGATGTAGGCGTTCGGGCTGACGTACACGCACATTTCCTGTTCGAGGCCAAACGGCTGGAATGGGCGGGCGAGATGACCGCCGTTGAGGCTGCCTGTCGTCGTTTGCTGCGTGTGTTTGACCGAGATGGCCGACTCGTTATTGGGCACCGTGCCGGCACACCCGAGGTTCGTGACGGTCACCGCGCGAGCAGTCGCCGTTTCGAGGCTTTTCCACTTGCTGGTCCCCAGGGCGTTCACTTCCGATTCGGTGCCTTTGTAGAGGTTCAGCGTGACGTAGCTCGTCGGGATCTGGGCGACGGCGGTCCCACCGGGGGTGACGTAGACTTTTTCCGGGAGTTTGACGACGCCGCCCGTGACTTCCTTGGGGTTGTTTTCCGCGCAGTCGCCCGCGTAGACGCTCCAGGAGGTTTCGCCTTCTGCGAAGGGGAAGAGGTTGGTGGGGGTCGTGCCCGTGGCTTCGAAGGTTCCGGGAAGCGGGTTGTAGACCGTCGTCGGCGTCGCGTAGCGCGTGCTGCCCACCTCGAAGTCCGGCGCGGCTTCCATCAGCGCGTTGAACGCCACGAAGGTGTCGCCCGTGATCGGTTCTGCGACTTCGCCCGTGCCTTCGTTGTTGGGATGGGTGTAGGTGGTTTTGGTGTTGTAGGCGAATTCGGCCTTGATCGCGCCGCCCCTGTTGTAGAGCACGGGGTAGTGCGTGGTGTAGTTCGGCGCCAGGGTGACTTCCTTGGTCGGGTACTTGGGGGCGCCGTTGCGCGTGACATAGCCTGAGCGTTCGCTGATTTCGACGAGCGCCACGGTGGAGGGGATGCCGGCGAACACCACGCATCCTTCTGAGCCAGTGGTCTGTTGGAGGCTCACCTGGCCGCCGCCGCTGGCGGGCGTGTACTGGACGATTGCCGTGATCCCGGAGATGCCGGCGGTGACGGTCGGTGCGTTGTTGGTGTCGACCTCGAGGTCCGAGCCGGTCGGGGGTGTGATCAGGCTCGAGGCCACCACAGATGGCCGGCTGCTTTTCAGCTGCTGTGGCCAGGTGACCGTCGAGGTGATGCGGAAGGCGTTGCCGCTCTGGCGTTTGGTTTCGGTCACGCTGCAGGTGGCGTTCGATCCGCTGGCGGGCTGGAGTTCGGTCTTCTGCGCGATCGTGTAGGTCGCCCCGCCAATCTTCTGGGTGTAGGCATGGGGAGACGTCTGAAGGATCTGCAGCGTGCTCGCGGGGTCGCTGCGGAGCTGCTCCTGGGATTCGGCTGCGAGCGCGGCCGCCTGGTTACGCTGGCGCTGGTCGGTGCTGGTGCGGTTGACGACATCGAAGCCGGTCAGCGTCGCTATCACGATCATCCCGACCAGCAGGGCGCTGATGATGACCTCGATGAGCAGGAACCCGGCATCTGAGGCGATGGCCGGCGTGGGATGGCCGGAAGCGATGGATCGCGGACCTGGACCGATCGGCGATCGGTCGGTCGGAGATCGGCCGGCGGACCGGGGCATCGCAGGGAGAGTTGGCATTTGCAGGAGTCGCTGTCGGGGCTAGTTGGTGTGTCGGCATGCCCGAGCGGCGGCTTTAGCTGCGGGCCGGGCGGCTAAACGGGGCAGGAGCGACAGCTCGGGGCCCGACGGCGAAGGCGATGGGCGGGTGCGGCTGAGGGCGCCTGTACGCGCCCACGGAGGCAGGGCCAGCACCTAGAATGCGGGCCCCACCCCCCGGGGGACTGGTGTATCGGTAACACGGTGGTCTCCAAAACCGCAACGCCAGGTTCGATTCCTGGGTCCCCCGCTACTGAAGAGCCCTGCAAATGCCAGAAAATGGCTTTGCAGAGCGGAATCCAGGCATCACGTCCAAGGGGGCGGGTTCCGCATGAATCCGCTCGAATCCGCTCTTGCGGAGCAGTTTCGGTCCCTACAACGGTCCCCTGGCGGGCGGCCGGAGGGGCCCTCGATGCGGCTGGGGTCGGACGTGGTAGGGGTGCCGGCCGCGCCGCCGCTACGGTACGAGGCCTTCTGGCGGGCCAACGGGAGGTGCGACCAGGGAGTAGGCTGCGCGGCAGTCGAGGTCCCGCTGGAGGGGGGAAGGGTGGAACCCAAGAAGCTCGGTACGAGGCGCGCAGGATAGAGTCGTCGACACCTCGTGGCTGTGCTTTTGCCTGCGCTCGTTGCTGCAGGGTGTGGAGGAGGATCTAGCACTCACGACGCGCGGCCGACGAGCAAGCCAACGACCAGCTCCAGCACGACGCGGCAGTCCGCAGCGCAGATCGCTGCTGGCCGGGCGATCGCCAGCCAAGGTCTCCTGCGGTTGTCCGACTTCCCGGTTGGCTGGACGGAGGCACCGCGTGAAGGCGGAAAGCAGCCGCAACTAGCCGCAGAAGTCGCCGCGTGTCTGCACGTCTCCGCCTCGCTACTACAGGAAGACAATCCGACGGAAGAGGAATCGCCTAAGTTCCGGGAGTCCGGCGGAACTCCTGTCGAGAACTCGGTCACGGTCGCCCCGACGAACACCGCCGCCGCCGAATACCTGCAGGCCTTCAAGGAGGCGCAGGCGCCATCGTGCCTGACTACCGCGGTCGGCAAGCTGGTTGGCAAGGAGGAGCAAAAGGAAGGGTCGAAGCTCCCGGCGGGGAGCGCCTTCGGCGCAGCGAGCGTCGAACCGATGTCGTTTCCCTCCGAGGGAGACGAGAGCGTTGCCTACCGGATCAGCCTTCCGCTCAAAGCCGGGAGCCTCACCATCACGTTCTATCTCGACGCAGTCCTCGTCCAGGTCGGACGCGCGGATATGTCGCTGACCTTCACGGGCACGGGCTCACCGGTCGACGCGGGCATGGAGGAAGGGCTCGTGAAGATGACGGTCGCGCGGCTTGGCCGGGCGGTTGGGGCCGGAACCTCGACGACGTCGTGAGGCGGTCACCAACCGCACCGCGCGGCAGCTCGTGCTCGTCGGGTTGGGGCTCAACGTGGCCGGCCGACTACGAGGCCAGGGGTTCTCCAGGAGTAAGCCGTGAAAGCATGCCGGTGTAGACGGCTTCGCAGAGCGCCCGGAACCACCGCTTTCCGCTTACCTAAGCGGTTTTCGGGGCGACTGCGCTGCAACCGAGCGAGGACCTTCGGGCTTTTCGACCCCACCCTTAGAACGGATCCAGTGAGGGCTTCGGGGGTTTGTGCAACAGCTGTGCAGAAGCGGAACTGGGCCCCGTCCCGAGAGGCAGTGGCTGCCGTTGAGCCCCGATCTCGTCGCTGCCCGCCCCCGGATTCAGAACCCCGCCCCCGCTCGTCATGAGACGGAAAAGAAGTCCAGTTTCAGTAGTTTGCCCCGATGGAAAGGAGGGTGTCGGTCTCGATAAGCTGTATACCCGATCAACTTTACCCCCTATAGAAAGGGGGCCGAACATGGCCTCAGTAGCGGTGGCGACGGGCGACGAGCGCTCTCCGTCCCAGGCAGCGCCGCACGCCACGCGCCGCCACCAAGTGGTGATCGTCGGCGGTGGCAACGG